>JADZBY010000185.1 GCA_020851855.1 Anaerolineae bacterium | reverse complement strand
CCCGCGCCCGCATCCGTCGCCCTGCCCACGTCCACCGTGGCTGTGGCGACGGCGGGCGCGGCTCCGGTGGGCGCGCCGCCCGCTGCGGCTGCCACGCCGACGCCGTCGGGCCGCAGCCTGACGCTGATCTACGATGCCAATACGCTCTTTGTGCTGAACAACACGTCCGGCGCGCTCGACCTGACCGGATTGAACATCGGCAATGACGTGGGCCGCTCGACCATCGACCGCTGGTTGGCCGTCGCATCCTTTCCCACCAGCGCCTTTCCCGCCGGGCATTGCCTGGGCGTGACCACGCGGAGCGCCGAGCCGCTGCCGCCGCTGCCGTGCCGTTTTATGCGCAGCCTGCTCAATGCGACGGCCAGCCGCGCCTATTGGACACAGGGCGAGTTCGTGGTGCGCATCGGGGATCGGGAGATCGCGCGCTGTTCGGCGGCGGCGGGCCGTTGCGACGCGCCGCTGCCGTGAGCCGTCACCGCCGGATCAGGCTGGCGATGCTCAACTCCGGCGAGAATGCGCCGACCCGGCCTTGCGCGTCGATGGCGGCGATAGATAACACGTGGAAATTGCCGAAGCCGTCCCAGGTCAGGCTGCTCGCGTTGCCCGGCACGACGGTGAGAATCTGGTCATAGTAAAGGGATGGCGTGCGGCGAAGCGCGATCAGGTAGCCCGCGACGCCGGACATGGGCGCCCAGGTGAAGGTCATCAGGCCGGGCGCGTCGTCGCTGGGGCGGATGGCGTTTGGCACGGGCGCGCTGGGACCGTCGGCCAGCATGGCCACGGCGGCCAGCGTCGCCCGCGTCACGCGCATCAGGTAATCGAGCTGGATGTTGTCCAGGTTGTCGTTCGGGCTGTGCTGCCGGTTCGGGTCTTCAAGGCCCTGGATCAGCCGCGCCGACGCATAGCCAGCCTCGCTGAACGACTGCTGATCGCCCCAACGGCCCGTGCGCTCTTCCGCCGACTGCATGACCAGGTTCACGTCGGCGGCGTACAGGTTGACGGCCAGCGCCACCTGCCGCGCAAAGGCCCGCGACGATGACTCGTTCGGCTCGGCGGAGAACAGGCGCAGCGTGCGCGGGTCGCGCTGGCGGTTTGCGCCGCGCTCGCTGCCCAGCGTATCCAGATTGATCATGCCCCGGATGGCAATCGGCGGATTCTGCGCCTGGAGATAGTCCCGCACGAAGGCGATGCTACCCTGGCGGCCCGATTCTTCGGCGGTGAAGGCGACAAACACCAGCGTGGCGCGGTGCGGCGAATGGGCCATGATGTGCGCGATTTCCAGCAGCGCCGCCACGCCGGACGCATTGTCGTTTGCACCGGGCGCGGGCGAGATGCCGTCGAACTGGTCCGCGCCGACGCTGTCGTAGTGCGCGCCGATGACGATCACGCCGCCGCCCACATCCTGCCCCGGAAAGACCGCGACGATGTTCTCAGAACGCACCTCGAAGCGCCGCCACTCGAACACGACCGGCTGCGTCCACACGTCGATGTTGCGGTCGGGGTGGGCGCGCTGAATCCGGTCAAACTGGGCCAGGAGCCAGTCGCGCGCCGCGCCGATGCCGCGCTGCGGGTCATCTTTGGCGGAAAGCACGTGCCGCGTTTGCATGGCGGTCAACGACGACAGGGCGAACATGAGCCGGTCATTCTGGACCTCGTCCATGAGCGCCAGGATGGCCGGATCGACGGGCCGCACGTTGGCGATGCCTACCGGCGGCGTGGATGTGGGGCGCACGGCGGGCGCAGGCGTCGGGATGGGCGTCGACAGGCGCACCTGGAGCGTGGCGGGCGGCTCGGTGGACACGTTGCAGGCCATCGCCGCGAGCAACGGCGCGGGCGCGCACAATAGCAGGCGCACGAGTCGTGGCAGACTCGTCACCCGGAACGACCCGATTGTATGCAGAACTACGCACAGCGGCTGAAGCCAAACGCCCAACCGCTGGATCAGCGTCACGAGCAGCTTTTTCGGCATGGCGGCGTGTTCGACGGAACGCGTGCGGCGGTGGAACACTGGACCGGCGAGGCCGGACGCGCACGATTGCTCCCATTGTAACGCGCCCCGCGTAAACTTTGCATGACGCCCGGCAGGCGCTAAGATTCTGGGACGGAAGCGCGGATTGAAGGCGAAGGAACCGGGCCAGTGAGCGAGCGTAAGCCATCAGGTGTGCCGTCTGACGAGCCAAAAGCTCCCCCGAAGGGCGCGATCCCGGAAGTTGTGCCGGAACGCCACCTGCGCCCCGAGTTTCCGGATGGCGCGCCCGAAAGCATGCCCGTCCACGCGCCCGAAACGGCAGAATCCGCGCCGCCGAGCGCCCCTAGAAGTACGCCCACCAGCGCACCCGTGCGCTCCAAGCCGGTCCGCGAAGCGCCGGAGTTCATCTTGACGGCGCGCGCCGAGCCGGTTCGCCCATCGCGCCGGGACGAGCGCCGAGAGCGGCCCGCCCGCAAGCGCCCGGAGCGAAACCGCAATGGTTCAGGCGAAGCGGCCCGTTACCCGCGCTTCACCCTGGTCACCGTAGTTAGCCTGTTTCGCTCGGTGGCCGTCACCTTCGCCGCGGCGGTGATCGTGGCGACGATCTTCATGTGGTGGACCTCACCGGACTTCCTTCCCGCCCAGGCGCGTTCCGGGTTGGCCCCGGTCCAGGCCACGGCGCGCCAGGTGGTGGCCTTGCCCACGCCGCTGCCCACGCCGGTCTGGTTCAACCGCATCGGCGTGCTGGCCGGGCACAGCGGCATTGCCCAGTACGGCAGCACGGCGGGCAACGTGGACCCCGGGACGACCTGCCCGGACGGCTTCAACGAGCTGACCATTACCACGGCGGTGGCCAACCAGGTGGTGGCCATGCTGCGCGGGCGCGGCTTCACCGTCGATCTGCTTGAGGAATTTGACCCGGCGCTCGAAGGCTATCAGGCGGCGGCGTTCATTTCGCTGCACGCTGACTCGTGCGAAGATTTCGGCTACGGCGGCTTCAAATCGACCTATCCCCACCTGCGCACCGTCATCCGTGACCAGGACATACGGCTGGACCAATGCGTCCAGGCCAAGTATCGCGAATTGACCGGCCTGGACTTCTTGCCGGACAACATCACGCCGAACATGACCCAATACCACGCCTTCCAGCGCATCAGCCGCACCACGCCCGCCAACATCCTGGAGCTTGGTTTCCTGAGCTATGACCGTGACCTGCTGCAAAATCGCACAGACCTCATGGCGCAGGCCATCGTGAACGGCCTGCTGTGCTTCTTGAACCCGGTGGAGCTGGCGACCATGCAAGCGCCGCCGCCCGCCGAGTCGCCGGTTCCGGCTCCCACCGCGTTGCCGGTCGTGCCCGGCGGCCCGGACGTGGTCCCGACGCCGACGCTGGGCTTGCCATGAGCGTTGCGCCGGTGGGCACAGTGTAAAAGAAGCGACGCATGATGCGGAGCGCTGCATCTCTTCAAAGGACTCGTATGGACAAACCCAACCCGATTGCCAAGACGTTGATCATGTATAGTCGTACTTACGGCTGCCCGTTCATCACGACGGCCAAGCGCGTCCTGGAGCGCGAGCAGGTCCCCTATCGTGAGCTGATGATCGACCGCAACCCGGCCTATGAAAAGCGCGTTGTGGAGTGGACCGGCTTTCGCTCCGTCCCGACGCTGATCGTCGCCAACGAGGGCGAAGATATGCCCTACGAGCCGCCCGCGCCGCTGGAAAAGGGCGCATCCCCACGCGGCATCAACCGGGGATCGATGCTCACCGAGGCGAGCGAGGCCGAGTTGATGGCCTGGCTGCGCCAGCATGGCTTTATCGCGTGACCGCCGGGCGTCCGTGGCCAGGCGTCGCGCCGATTCACGTGCTGCTGGGAACAGACGTTGCTTGAGGAGTCTTCTTGCTTATGGCTTCCTACATTCTTGCGCTTGATCAGGGCACAACCAGCTCGCGCGCCATCCTTTTCGACCGGGAAGGCCGCCTCGTCGCCACGTCGCAAGAGGAACACCCGCAGATATACCCGCGCCCCGGCTGGGTAGAGCACAACCCGGCGGACCTGTGGCGCACCCAGCGCGACGTGGCGCGCCAGACGCTTCAGAAGGCTGGGATCGGCGCACAAGACGTGGCGGCGTTGGGCATCACCAACCAGCGGGAGACGACGCTGATCTGGGACCGCAAGACCGGCGAGCCGATCTACAACGCCATCGTCTGGCAGTGCCGCCGCACCGCGCCGATGTGCGAGGACCTGAAGGCGCAGGGCCACACCGAGATGATCCGCGCCAAAACCGGGCTGGTCATCGATGCGTACTTTTCCGGCACGAAGGTGGCGTGGCTGCTGGACAACGTGCCCGGCAGCCGGGAGCGCGCCCGGCGCGGCGAGCTGGCCTTTGGCACGGTGGATACGTGGCTGCTGTGGAACCTGACCGGCGGGCGAATCCACGCCACGGACGTGAGCAACGCCAGCCGAACCATGCTCTACAACATCCACGACAACCGCTGGGACGACGACATCCTGCGTCTGCTGGACGTGCCGCGCGCGCTCCTGCCCGACGTGGGGCCATCGAGCGTGGTCTACGGCGAGACGGACGCCGCCATCCTGGGCGCGCCCGTGCCCATCGGTGGGCTGGCGGGCGACCAGCAGGCGGCGACCTTCGGACAGGCGTGTTTTGCGCCGGGCATGGCCAAGAATACCTATGGCACGGGCTGCTTCATGCTGATGAACACAGGCGAGCGCGCCGCCGAGTCGCCGGGTGGGCTGCTGACCACGCTCGCCTGGAAAGTGGGCGACGACGCGCCGGTATACGCCCTGGAAGGCAGCGTGTTCGTGGCTGGGGCGGCGGTGCAATGGCTGCGCGACGAGCTGAAACTGATCCAGTCGTCCGCCGAGACGGAGCACATCGCCGCCAGCACGCCGGATACGGGCGGCGTGTACGTCGTGCCTGCCTTTGTCGGCCTGGGCGCGCCGTATTGGGACGGCTTCGCGCGCGGGACCATCGTCGGGCTGACGCGGGGCAGCGGTCGGGCGCACATCGTGCGGGCCACGCTGGAAGCCATCGCCTACCAGGTGCGCGACGTGGCCGAGGTCATGATGCGCGACGCCGGGCTGAAGCTCGAAAAGCTGCGCGTGGATGGTGGGGCGAGCGCCAACGACTGGCTGATGCAGTTCCAGGCCGACATCCTGGGCGCGCCGGTGGAGCGCCCGGCCATCGTCGAAACCACGGCGCTCGGCGCGGCCTATCTGGCCGGGTTGGCCGTCGGCTTCTGGCAATCTGCCCAGGAAGTGGCGAGCCAGTGGGCGCTCGACCGGGACTTTGAGCCGGCGATGAGCGCCGATCAGCGCGACTCGCTGTATCAGGGTTGGGGCCGCGCCGTCGAGCGCGCGCGCGGCTGGGCGCGCTGAAGGCGGGGCATACCCTTGCGCGCGCTGCTGCTGGTGAACCGGGCCGATCATGCCGAGGCGACGCTTCTACGAGAGCGGCTCTCCGGTGCGCTGGATCGGGCGCGCATCCAGCCGCTTTCGGTGAGCATCGGCTCTGCGCCGGCGGATGTGTCCCTGCCGGGGCGGCGCTTTGACCCGCTTCTGGCCCGCCGGATCGCCCAGACGGCGCGCGAGGCCGAGAGCGAGCTGATTCACGCCCTGGAGCCGGACCTGGCGACGCTGGCGGCGCTGGCCGGCAGACTGGCGGCGCTGCCCGTGGTGTTGTCGGTGTACCGCTTCGAGTTGATGCGGCTGCGGAGCTGGCTGCGCGGCCTGCTCCAGCGCGACCGCTGGCGGCTGTCGCTGACGGGCATCCGGCGCGTGCACGTGCCCTTCGAGATCGTGCGCCGCGACCTGTTGCTCGCCGCGAACTACCCTGCCGCATCGGTGGCCGTCGTCAATCCCGGCTTCCCGCCGCCCGACGAGAACCTGACGCCGGATCGGGAAGCGCTCGGCTTGCCGGACGCCCCGCTGATCGTGATGATGCCCGGCTCGGAGCCAGACCCGGGCTTTGACAGCACCCTGGAAGTTTTCAAGCGCGTGCACCGCCGCCATCCCGGCGCGTACCTCGTCGTGCATGGGTCGGGGCCGGTGGTAGCGGCGTTGCAGCGGCAGGCGAGTGGACTGCGCCCGGCGCTGCCCATCCGCTGGCTGGGCGCGGAAGCGGACCCGTGGCCGGTGCTGGCGGCCAGCACGGTGTATCTGCACCCGGCCTTGCGCGATCACCAGCCCTTCACGCTGATGATGGCGGCGCTGACCGGCACGCCCATTGTCGGCTCGCGGCTGGACAGCGTGGCCGAGATTGTCGAGGCGAACGTGACCGGCCTGATCGTCACGCCCGGCGATGTGAGCGACATGGCCGTGCAGGTGGGCCGCCTGATACAATACGAGGGGCTATCGCACCGGCTGGGGCGCATGGCGCGGCGGCGCGGCATGGAGCGCTTCACCATCCGGGCGCAGGCCGACGCGATGACGACCTTTTACGAGTCAACGGTGTACTCCACACGCTGAGCGAGAATGACGATGCGACTGAGCCTTGCGGAACGTCTGCCCGCGCCGCTCCGGCCCTGGTATCAGGCGGCGCGCCCACGCAGCCTGCCCGCGACGTATGCGCCGCTGCTCATCGGCGGGGCAGTGACGCTGGCGCATGACGTCTTCGATCCGCTGCGTTTTCTCGCGTCGCTGCTGGCCGCGCTGCTCCTGCAGATCGCCTCGAATTTCATCAACGAGTACGTCGATTATGCGCGTGGCACGGATGTGCACAAAGTGGCAGGCATGGGCATGGTCCTCAAGCAAGGTGGGCTGACGCCGCGCCAAGTGCTTTTCGGCGCTGTGGCGACGCTCGGCGGCGGGATCGCGCTCGGACTGCTGCTCGTCGTGGCGGCGGGGCCGGCTCTGCTCCTGATCGGGGCGCTCGGCGTGCTGGTTGTCGTCGCGTACACAGCCGGGCCGCTGCCGCTCTCGCACCTGGGCTTGGGCGAAGCCGCCGTGTTCTTCGCCATGGGGCCGCTCATGACGCTCGGCACGTATGTGGCCGTCAGCGGCCTGACCCATGTGGACGCATTCCTGGCGGGCGTGCCCATCGCCTTTACCGTGGCGGCCATTTTGCACGCCAACAACATGCGCGACGTGGACGCCGACCGGCTGGTGAACAAACGCACGCTGGCGGTGCGGCTCGGCCCACGCGGCGCGCAGGTCGAGTTCGTGGTGCTCGTTTACGGCGGCTACGTGGCGGGGCTGGCGCTCGTGCTGGCGGGCAGCATGCCCTGGACGACGCTCGTCGCCGCGCT
>JADZBY010000184.1 GCA_020851855.1 Anaerolineae bacterium | reverse complement strand
GCTTCATCTTCTGGATGGTCTGGGCGTTGATGATGTTGCGCGTACCGGCGCTGGACGCCGCGTGCAGGCTGATGAAGTCGGCGCGGGCAAACAGATCATCCAGCGTCACCAACTCCACGCCGAGCGCGTCGGCGGCTCCCTGCGCACAATACGGGTCATAAGCGATGACGGTCATGTCGAAGGCCTTCGCCCGGCGCGCCACCGCCTGCCCGATGCGCCCGAAGCCGATCAGGCCCAGCGTCTTGTTGCGCAGCTCGATGCCCATGAAGGCTTTCTTTTCCCACTGCCCGGCGCGTATGGAGATTTCCGCCTGCGGGATGTGCCGCGCCAGCGCCAGCATCAGGCCCATCGCCAACTCGGCGGTGGCCACTGTGTTGCCGTCGGGCGCGTTCATGACGATAATGCCGCGCGCGGTGGCCGCGTCCAGGTCGATGTTGTCCACGCCGACGCCCGCCCGGCCCACGACTTTGAGCCGGGGCGCAACGTCCATCACGGCGCTATCGACCTTCGAGGCGCTGCGGATGATCAGCGCGTCCGCCGCCGGGACTGCCGCCAGCAGCTCGTCGCGGCTCATCTTGGACGCCGCCAGCACGGTGAAGCCGTCCGCCGCCTTCAGGATGTCCAGCCCGGCTTTGTCCAGGTTATCGGGCACGAGGATGTGAAAGCTCATCGCTCAGGCTCCCTTCAGGAAGGCGTCCAGCGCGTCGAAAAGCTCCTGCATGTGGTCGGGCATCAGGTCGCCCATGTGCGCGATGCGGAAGGTGCGGCCCTTGAGCTTGCCGTAGCCGTCGGACAGGGTCATGCCGCGCGCCTTGAGGAACTTGTTCATGGCCTTCACGTCGACGTTGCGCACGTTGTCCACCGTGGTCACCGTCGGGGAGTGGTAGCCCTCTTCGCTGAACAACTGGAAACCGGCTCCCAGCGCCCAGGCGCGCGTCATGTGCGCCATACGCTCGTGCCGGGCGAAGCGCGCTTCCAGCCCTTCGGCCAGCATATAGTCGAGCTGCTTGTCGGTGGCGTACAGCAGGGAGATGTTCGGCGTGGCGGGCGTATTGTTCTTCTGGCCCATCTTGTCAAGCTCGATGAAGTCGAAGTAGTAGCCGCGATAGGGAACCTGCTTGGCCCGTTCCAGCGCCCGGTCGGAGACGGCGGCGTAGGCCAATCCCGGCGGAAGGCCCATCGCCTTCTGCGTCGAGGTCAAGAGCACGTCCAGGCCCAGCCCGTCAAAGTCGATCTTGTAGCCGCCCAGGATGCTCACCGCGTCGACCAGGATCAGCGTGTCGGGATACTGCCGGATGACTTCGACCATCGCTTCGAGCGGGTTCTTGACGCCCGTGCTCGTCTCGTTCAGGACGATGGCCACGGCGTCGTAGGCCTGCTTCTGAAGCGCTTCGGCCAGTTGCTCCGGCTTGTGCGCCTTGCCCCAGTCCACGTCGAGCACGTCCACCTGTTTGCCGTTGCGCTGGCTGACGTCCGCCCAGCGCTCGCTGAACGAGCCGTTCACCAGGTGCAGCACGCGCCGGTCATCGCGCACACAGTTGCGCGACGCGCCTTCCCACAGACCTGTGCCGGACGAGGTGGACACCAGCACGCGGGAATTGGTGTAGAAAAGCTGGCGCAGTTTGCCCTGGACGCTGGCGTACAGCGCCTCAAAATCGGCCCCGCGATGCCCGATCATCCAGCGCGCCTGTTCTTCCAGGATGTCGCGGCGGACTTCGGTGGGTCCGGGGATGTACAACCGGACGTGATCGACCTTGACTGCTTCAGACATGGAATCCTCCTCGTCGGTCTGACGCGCTAACGCGCGGCGGAGAGCTTGTCGGTAATCTCGTCAGTGGCGGGCGTGGGCGTGGGATCGACGCCGTAGGCCAGCGCCAGGTAAAAACTGGTGAAGTCGCCGTACACGGTGCTGAAGAGTGCCTGGGCCAGCGCACTCTCGCCCTCGGCGGTCACGGTGTCCGGCACGCAGCCTTCCATCATGAACACCTGCCGCGTCAGGTCCTGGCGCAGGGCGATGCGCGGATGGTCGAAGTGCGGCGCGGCGAGATATACCACCGCCAGCCGCAGACCATCGGGCAGAAGCGCCAGCCCGGACATCGTATTGTGGTCCATCTCCGGCAACTCGTCGGCAAAAGCGGGCGCTTTGGCGTTCAGGTTGATCTGCGCCCGCCAGCGCCGCGCCACGACGGCCATCAGGCCCGCGCCGTAGATGAGCGGGATGCGGCCCAGCATTTGCCCGGCCAAACGCTTCGCCGGGTTGTTCACGGCGGGCGACTGTGGGCCAAAACGCGCCGCCGCCGCCCGCGCCACACTCAGCGCCTCGTCCACGTCAGGACCGAGATCGCGCAGCAGGCCGGTGCGCTGCATGAAGGCGAGCAGCAGCCCGATGTGCCAGCCGAACGCGGCGCGCGCCGGGCCGCCGAATGTGTACTGCCACACCGCCGCGCCGGAGCGCGCCGCGTAAGCCGCCAGCCGCCCGCCCGCCGTGACGGCCAAAATCTTCGCGCCGCGCGCATCGGCCATTTCCAGCGCGCTCAAAACCTGCTCCTGCGCGCCGTCGTGATCGACCAGGATGATCAGCGTGCTCTGGCCATCGGCAAAGGCGGGCAGATCGTAGCCGCGACAGACCAGGATCGGCACGTTGCACGTCTCGGCGGCCAGCGCGGTGAGCAATTCCCCGGCCAGCGCGCCCTCGTTCGCCCCGGCGATGACGATGCGCGACAAACGCTTGAGAGCGTCCGGCAGCGGCAGCGTCGCGCCGAGCGCCCAACCTGCCGCGACGTGTTCCGGCAGCGCGCCGATGTGCGCTGCCATGCCATCCGGATCAAGTTCTGAGAGCCGGGTAAGGTCATCGAGGTCCATCGTGTTCATTATACCTTCGAAGTCGTGACATCCCGCACAAACGGCCTGTCATTTTGAACCATGCGTGGCCAGGTTGGCAAGCGCTGCGTGAACTTGGCAGGGCAATCGCATCAAAATCCGCCATTAAGGCAGGCCGCAGGAAAACGCCTCATCCCCTGACCCCCTCTCCACGCGGAGTACCGCGTAGCGAGGGGGAAGCACGCGCCGGCATGGCCGCCGATCTCCCCTCTCCATGCCGTCGGGGGTCCCCTCTGGGGGTGATGGACACGGAGAGGGGCCGGGGGTGAGGGCGCTCTGATGCGATAGCCCTGGAACTTGGCAGGGCCGTCGGTCAGTGATAGGCTCATGGCCAGCATTATACAACCCGAACGCCGCCCTGGAGATGAGCCGTGATCACCGTTCGACTGGCCACCCTGGCCGATACGCGCCGCCTGACCGACATCCACTGCTCGCTGGTCGAGCGCTGGGAGCGCGCCGATCCGGGCGGGCCGCTGGTCGAGACGCCGTATGATAAGCTCAGCCTGTACGAGCGCTGGGAGCACGGCGGGCCGTGGATGAGCGTCGAAACGTGCGCCGTGCACCTCAACCGCCTGCTGGCCGGGTCAGGCACGCCGCTGGTGGCCGAGTTGAACGGCGACGTGCGGGCTATGGCCGAAGTGTACGAGAGCCACGAGCCGCCGCCGCTCGGCCACAACCTTGAAATCTCGGTGATTGCCACGCACCGCGACTTTCAGGGCAGGGGACTGGGCACGGCGCTGCTGGACTACATCGCGCAGATGGGCCGCCTGACGAAGTGCGAGCGGCTGACCGTCTCGGACGCCGATACGCCGGAGTTCTACATCCGGCGCGGCTTCCGGCACACGCACAGCGGGCGCGGTGTGCGCATCACGCCGCAGCTTGGCCGCGTTTTTTACCAGGCCACGGAGCTAACCAGCCGGGACGCGGCGCAGATCACGGGCTGGGGTATGCCGTTGGGGCGCTACCGGTCCAGCCGGCAGGAATGGGATCGCCTGTTCCCGCAAGACTGGGCGGCGGGCATCCCGGAATTGTTGGACGTGGCGACCGCGCACGTCAAGATGACGGTTACGGGCGGGCAGCACATGATCCTGTTCGCCCGCGACGCCTTCCAGCCGGACGCCGGGCCGGGCGATGTGAGCCTGGCGTGCTGGGCGCCGCGCAGCCTGACGCCGCAAATGCTGGCCGCCATCCGGGACTGGGCGCACCGCAGCGGCTACCCGCGCTTGATCAGCTTCATGCTGGACGCCGACCTGCCGCTGCTGGGCGCGGACGGCGAGATCACGGACTATCGCCAGGATGTGTACGAGCGGGCGCTGGAATGATGGGCGGGGGTGCGTCGCGACGCGCCCGCCGGGCCGGGTAGCCCGCTGAATCCCGGCGCGCCGAGTCCTAAACCGCCGGATTTGAACCGCCGGATTTGGCGAACCAACGAAACGGGCGGCTCGCGAGCCGCCCCTACACCATGTCTCGCGGCGTTGCGACCATGTTCCGCAGGGTTACGGGAGAGTCACCCGCTTCAGCCGTCGCCGTCGATCTCGGCGCGCACTTTGCGGGTCAGGCCCTTGACTACCAGCCGGTAGGAGTGGTCGATCAGCTCGCGCACCAGATCGTCGGACAGGTCCGGGTCGCTGGCGTCCACCGTGTTCCAGTGGAACTTGTTCAGGTGATAGCCCGGCGTGATCGCCGCATAGCTCTGGCGGAGCGTGTCGGCCCAGTCCGGGTTGCACTTCAGGCTGACGTGCGGCGAGCCGTCCGTGCCCATCAGGGCGAACATCTTGCCGCCCACCTTGAACACCGCCGTATCCGGGCCAAAAGGAAACGTCTCTTCGGCCTTGCGCCGCGACAGGCAATAGGCGCGCACCGTTTTTGCGTCCATCCATTGAACTCCCTGTCACTCAATGCGGGGTAAGCCTACCGCCGTACCCCGCGTCTAGAATCAATTCCCAAAACGATCCGAACATCAATTCTACCCGGTTTGGCAGGTTGGAGCGTGCTATGGACTCGGTGGTCAAGACGGCTGTGGATACGTCGCTGCGTTATGCGCGCCTGCGGGTGGCGGATGTGGCGCGGGCGCTGGGCTTCTACCGCGATGTGCTCGGCTTTCGCGCTCAGAGTCAGGCGGATGGGCAGGTGGCGCTCACCGCACACGGCGAGTCGCGCCCAATCCTGATCCTCAACGAGCGGCCCGGCGCACGCCCCAAGCCGCGCCGCAGCGCCGGCCTGTACCATGCCGCGATCCTGCTGCCGACGCGCGCCGACCTGGGGCGCATCCTGGTGCGGCTGATCGAGGCGGGTTATCCGCTGCAGGGCGCGTCCGATCATCACGTCAGCGAGGCGCTGTATCTGGCCGATCCGGACGGCAACGGGCTGGAGATTTACGCCGACCGGCCCCGCGAGGGCTGGCGCTTGCCGGATGGCAGCTATGACATCACCACGGTGGCGCTCGACGTGGATGATTTGCTGGCACAACCGGGCGTGCGCGCCGGGGCCTGGGCCGGGATGCCCACGGGCACAACGCTGGGCCATATTCACTTGCACGTGGCCGATCTGGCGCGCGCCACGGCGTTTTACCGCGATGTGCTCGGCCTGGACAGCATCATGTACCTGCCCGACGCGCGCATGTCGTTCCTCTCGGCGGGTGGGTATCACCACCACATCGGGCTGAACACGTGGGCCGGTGAGGGCGCGCCGCGTGCGCCGGAAGACGCCGCCGGGCTGCGCGAATACGCCTGGCGCGTGCCGGACGCCGCCGCATGGCGCGCCACGCTGGAGCGCGCCCGCGAGCACGGCAGCCTGGACACCGAGCCAGCCGCCGACGGGCCGTTCACCACGGCGGCATTGCGCGACCCGGACGGTAACAGGGTGCTTGTTTCGGTGGAGACAGCGCGGCTGGGCTAGAGGCTGCTAGTGCCCCGACAAGGCAAGAACACCCCCTAACCCTGCCCTTCCCCCCATGCAGAGGGGAAGGGAAAAACCGGCGCTGGAAACCCCTCACTCTTTATGGGGGAGGGGTTGGGGTGGGGGAAACAACCCTGAATCCTCACCAAGTGGATGTACTAGGAACTCCCGGCCACCCCCTGACCCCTCTCCACGCGGCGTGCCGCATAGAGGGGGGGCATGGCAAGGGGCAGGCACACTCCCCTCTCGGCACATCGCCAAAACGGCGTAACAGGCTCAGTTCGAGCGTGCGCAGCGGAAACTGCGCATGAAATCGGTTGTGCCTGCGTCGATCCCGCTTCGGGATGCCAGGGTCGCTGCGCCATAGGCGGAGCCGCCGCGTATGGTGCGCTGGACATCAGTCCGAAGGCCTGTGTCGGCTTCGAATGTATCCTTTACATACGGATACTGAAGGATACGGCTGTTTGTCCATTCCCAGGCATTGCCGCTGAGGTCCAGCGCGCCGACCCAGGACGCGCCGTCCGGGTACGCGCCTACCGGGGCAAGGTCTCTGAAACCGTCGTCTACCTGGACATCCTTCCAACCGTGAGGGCAATTCGTGTCGCAGAAGTTCACCCGCGTTCCGTCCGGGTCATCGCCCCAGGGAAAGACCCAGCCGCTTGGCCCACGCGCGGCATATTCCCATTCGGCCTCGGTGGGCAGCCGAGCGCCGCGCAGCGCGCAAAAATCGCGCGCCTCGAACCAGGTAACTTCCGTCCTCGGCAGATCAGGGTCCGCCCAACGACTTTCCTTCGCCGCTACGCCGCCAAGCTCAGCGAACTGGGCGTTTGTCACCTCGTAACGGTCAATGAAGAAGGGTTCAGTGAAACAGACCTCGTGAACCGGTTGTTCCATCATCTCATAGGTGTGCCGTTTGCAGAACGCGCTTCCACTCGCTTCACAACGCGCAACGGCGGCATCGATCTGGGCATCCGTACTGCCCATCGGGAAGCAGCCCGGTGGGACTTCCACCATTTCCACGCCGCCAAACGTCTTGTTCACGGGTGACCAATCGGCGTTGCCGGGTGGTTCTGGCGTTGGCATTGCGGGCGGCTGCTGAGTGCACGATGCGAGCGAAGTACATAACGCCACGGTAAAGAGAAGGACAACGACCAGGGGACGAGAGGCAAAAATATAGTTGCGCATGGTCGCCTCACAAGGAGCATACGAAGCTCAGTCAGGATGCAGTATACTCCCTGTTACAGCGCGGCGAAAATGGCACGATCAGGCGTCGAGTTGGGTGGCTCACACACCCTACCCCGCTTCGGCGCGGAGCGGCTCGGCGGCTTCCACGGGGCGCTTATTGGTCCGCGCCAGCGTGGTGAGCAGCATGGCGGCAAAGATCAGGCCGGAGCCGAGCGCCCCAACCGGCGTCAGCGTCTCGCTCAGCACCAGGATGCCAAACACGACGGCGAACGGCGATTCCATGGCGAAGATCATGCCCGCGTCGCTGGGCGGCAGGATGCGCTGCGCCCAGACCTGCACCGGCAGGGCAAGCGCGGTGGCCAATATGCCGGTATAGGCTGCCGCGCCGAGCATATTAAGCGGCAGTGAGGTTGGCAGCGGCTCCGCAAAGGGGGCGAGCGCCGTGCACAGCGGCGTATCGCAGCCTTGCACACCCGCCAGGATGGGGATCAGCACGGCGCACACCACCACGATGACGAGCGCCTGAAGCATGGCGATGAAGCGCACGTCGGCATGGCCGGGGATGCGGTCCACGACGATGATC
>JADZBY010000183.1 GCA_020851855.1 Anaerolineae bacterium | reverse complement strand
CGATGGCGACGCCGCCTCGACAGGCGCGCGCCCCTGCGTGCCCGACTTCGCCTTCATCGGCGCGACGTTCTCGCGTGGATCGAGCAGCACCACCAGCCCGATTAAGGCGAAGTTGGCGTACAACAGCGGCGCAAGCAGCGGCGATCCGCGCAGGAAGCGCTCCACCACGATAGCCCCGCGCGGGATCAGGTTCGTATTGAGGTGCAGAAGCGCCCCCACCAGCCCGACCACCGCCAGCAGCGCCATCGTGATGAAGTACACCGCGATGTCGCCGCGTCCGGGCCGCTCGATCAGGCCCATCATCAGCGCCACGCCCACCGCGAACAACCCAGAGATGAGCGGCAGCCACGTCCACGCATTGCGGAACTCGCCGCGCGCATGGTCCAGCGTGCTCATGATCACGGTCGCCAGCAGCCCCAGCGCCACCATGAAGAAGTAGGCGCGCGTCTTGGCATACGGCAGCCGGATACGCCGGTTGCCGAGCAGCAGCAGCCGCCCGCTGTCTGCCGGGTCCTCGATCCACGCCGCGCTGATGCCGAGCACGCCGACGATCATGAAGAAGAACGGCCCCAGGATCGGCGGCGCCCAGACCAGCGCGCTGGCGGGCGCAACCTGCCCGGCGGGCACGCTGAGCAACACCGTCCGCCCCAGGTGGAAGATCATGCCCAGCACGCCGACGATGATGCTGCCTACGAACACGACGTTGGCCATCACCGTGGCCAGCGGGCGGTTGCGCAGCGCGATCACGCCCGCCAGCAGCAGCGCCACGCCGCCCACCGCGCCGAAGATGATCGGAATCCACTCGTTCGGCGTCACCAGGTTGTTCGTATTGTGAGCCAGCAGGATGTCCAGGCTCATGAACAGCAAGTTGACCGCCGTCAGCAGCAGCATGATCTGATCGCGCGAGACGGGCAGCCGGATGCGCCGCACGAACGGGAACAGGGTCGCCAGGTGGTACATCGTCAACTCACCTTTCGTCTCGTGTTCTCGCTCAGCCGCCTGGATTGGCGGGCGTGGTCGCTTCGGCAGTCGCCTCGGCGGTCGCCTCGGCGGTCGCTTCAGGCGGCGGCGCGCCCTGGTCCAGCGACGGCGTGGGCGCGGGCAGCACCGATGTCACCGGCGGCGCAAAGTACATATCCGGCACTTCCATGCCTGCCTCTTCGAGCAGATCAACGCCTTCCTTCTTCAGGTCGGCCAGGTCCGAGAGCATCTCGTACACGCCGTGCCATTGCGTGTAGTCCGCGCCGTTCATCCACATGCCGAACTTCGCCGTGCGGCCATAGTGATGCCACAGCTCGTAGTGCGTGAACTCGATTGGGTCGTCAAACGGCGCGTTGGTGATCAACTGGGCTTCGCGCAGCGGGACCATCAGCGCGTCGGCCTGCCGCACCAGCGAATTGACCGCTTCCGTGCCACGGTCCGCCTTCTCGTAGAACGTGTTGATGAAGTTGTCGTTATGGCATTCGACGCACACGGCCTGCATCCGGACCTTGTTATCCTGCCACGCCGGACGCCGCTCGCTGATCGGGTACGCCAGGAACCACGTCAGCCGGTCGCCCACGTCATGCGTTGTGCCCGTTGCGCCAAAGCCGCTCATGTGGCAAATCGAGCACGTCGCCGCCGGGAAATCGACCACGGACAGCGTGCCCGGCTCGGCTTCCCAGTGCCATGTGTGGCCGCTCGTCGAGTAGGCGATGCCGTGCCCGGACTCAAAGTAAATCTCCCACTGCGGGTGGTCCGGCCCGATGTGGCACGCATTGCACGTTTCGGGCTTGCGCGCCTGCTCCAGGCTGAACGTGTGCCGCTGGTGGCAGTCCTGGCAGCGCCCGACGGAGCCATCCTCGCGCGGCGCGCCGATGTTGTGGCACGTCTCGCAGGCGAACGGCGTGATGTCCGGGCCTTCGAGCGCGTGCAGGGCGGCGCGCGGCGAATTGGGCGCGAGTCCGCCTTCCGGGATGGACAAATACTGCGCCCGCTGGTCTTCGGTCAGGTCCTGCGCGCCATAGAAGGCCACGTACGCCGGCAGCGCATGGCGGCTCTGGTAAAACTGCGCCACCTGGGCCTGGTGACACTGCTCGCAGCGCGCCGTCGTGGGCGATCCGAGCACATACGTGTCATAGTGCTCGACCGCTTCCGGGTAGTCGGCGGGCACAACGTGGCAGTTCTGGCACGTCACGTTGGCGTGCGCCATGCTGCTCACGCCGTACTGCTCAACTATGCCCGGCGTCGTGTTGCGGTGGCAGGCCACACACTCATCCGAACTGGACGCGAGCACGTTGGTGCGCACGCCTTCCGCCGCTGCGGGCGCGACGGCCTGATTCACCGCCGCCGAGATGAGCGCCAGACCCGGCACGAGCAAAAGCACCAGCAGGCCGAGGATGAGCACGCGCAGGCCGCGCGTCGGAGACGGAGTTGAGGCGGGGGGTTGTCCGTTATCTTGAGCCACAGGCAATCCTCCTGTCGGTGATGAGGCCGATCAGTCCTGTGCGTAGTATGCCCGGAGCGCGCTCTTCGGTCTTTGATTCAGGTCAAAGACGAGAACCCGAACCCTGTCGTCACGTTTGCTCCGCGCTGAGCGCCGCCTCAATTTCTCCGACGAGCGCCGCCAGATCGAGGTCATAAAGCGTTGCGGCGTCTTCCAGCGTGTGGAAGCGGGCAATGGGGCAGCCCACGCACAACATCCCGCGCCGGGCAAGAATCCCGGCGATGTGCGGATGGCGGGTGATCAGCAGGTCAAGGTTGATGCGCGTCAGGCCCTGGGAACCTGTACCCGGATCGTCTGGCGTGGGCATGGTCCGGCGCTCCTGAACACTATATACTTAACCCTACACACCGCCCACGTCTTTGAGATGGATCAAACTGGTGCTTACTTCCACGTCCATAAAGGGCTTTCTCGAAACATCCCTGCTCTTCAGCGACCTGCCCGCCGCCGCGCTGGACCAGATCGCGGCACAGTCGCGCGCCCGGCGCGTCGAATCGGGCGAGATGATCTTCTGCCAGGGCGATCCGGCGCGCTCCATGTGCGTGATCGTGGCCGGGCAGGTGCGTTTGGTCCAGCACACGCCAGACGGCAAGGACGTGACGCTGGCCACCTTTGGCCCCGGCGACCTGATCGGCGTGCTGGCCGCCCTGGACGACGCGCCATATCCCGGCAGCGCCGAAGCCCTGGAAGCCTGTGAGTTGCTGGTTGTGCCCGTCGCGCTCATGGAAAGCCTGATGGGCCAGTACGCGGCGCTCACCCTGCGTGTGCTCAAGGTCGTCTCCGCGCGGCTCCACGAGGCGCACGAGCGCATCCGCGAATTGAGCACCCAGCGCGTCCAGCAGCGCATCGCGCGCAGTTTGCTCCGGCTGGCGGGCAAAGTCGGGGAGCGCGCTGCCAACGGCGCGGTGGCGCTCGACATGCGCCTGAGCCGGCAGGACCTCGCCCAGATGAACGGCACGACGCTCGAAACGGTCAGCCGGACGCTCGCCGCCTGGGAGCGCGACGGGCTGATCCAGGCCGGGCGCGAGCGCATCACGCTGCTCCAGCCGCACACCCTGATGCTCATCGCCGAGGATATGGCCGGCTGAGGCGCGCTGGCCCTCACTCCCCCGGCAGGCGAGAGAAGAGCAATCCGAGACGCCGCCCGCCCTCTTCACCCCTCTCCGTGAGGGAGAGGGGCCAGGGGTGAGGGTTTGGACGGCGGCTGGCCCTCACTCCCCCGGCAGGCGAGAGGGGAGCAATCCGAGACACCGCCCTCTTCACCCCTCGCCATGAGGGAGAGGGGCCGG
>JADZBY010000182.1 GCA_020851855.1 Anaerolineae bacterium | reverse complement strand
TCGTCCACGACGGCGGCCAGCACGTGCTGCCGCGCCGCCAGCTCGACGTGCACTTCCTGGGACGCTTCGTTGAGCGGCAAATACAGGAAGATGCGCTTGGCCGACTGGGTGGGCAGGTCGATGGGCACGCTGTACACGTCCACCGGCGAGCCGTACAGGTCGGTGGCCGACGCGCGCAACTCGCCCTGGATGTCACTGCCGTCGTTGCTGACGTTGATGCGGACCGGGACCCAGTCGCCGCTGCGGAAATAGCCGTCAAAGCCGACGTCCACGGTCAGGCGGACGGGCAATTCCTGCTGATCAGGGCGGGCCAGAACCGGCGTCGTTCCCCCGCCCGCCACGGCGAGCGCGGCCAGGACCACAACGCAGGCGGCAAGCCATATGGCCCGGCGAAATGCGCCGCGTCTCGCCGTCCCTCGCCTTTCTTGCCGACTCAAATCGCCCGCTCTCGTGCGCATCCGGGCCGCTTTCCCCTCGTCCATTCGAGACAAGACCGTATGTGCTATTTTGCAGATTGTACCCACGAGCGAGCGCCATCACAACGCCAGCACGGACGCGAAGGCGGCGGAATCCGGGCGCTGGGCGGGCGATCCGGCCTCTCAGAAGCGGACCGGCGTTGGGCTGGGTTTGGGCTTGACGGTGGCAGAAGGCGATGGCGACGGTGTGGCGGTCCGGCTGGGAGTCCGGCTCGGCGTAGCGCTGGCCGTAAATGGGAGCGTCGGCGTCGTGGACGCGGTCGCCGTGGCTGTGGCGGTGAAGGTGCGCGTGGGCGTGTGGCTTGGCGTGTGGGATGCGGTGCGCGTTGGGCTGGGAGTCACAGTAAAGGACGCCGTCGCGGTGAGGGTGGGGGTTGCGCTCGGCGTCCAGGTCAGGCTAGGTGTGGGCGTAGGCGTCGATGTCGGCGTCGGCGACGGCGTGGGGGTCGACGTGACGGTGGGCGGCGGCGGCGCTTCACCGGGCTGCATCACGACCAGCGCATCGAGCGGGAACGCATCGCAGCGCAACGCATCCGCCGGGAGCCAGGCTGGGTCGCCGGGCGGATTGCCGGAGACGCTCACGCGCACCCAGTCGGCGTTTTCGCTGCGCCGGTCGGGCATGACGGCGACGTTGGCCGCAAGGCGCTGCGCTTCCGGATAGATCAGGTCCGGCCCCTGCAAAAGCGGCGTGTCGCGGCTGGTCGTGCACACCGGCGCGGTGACCGGCACTTGCAGGCTTTGCACAATATCGCGCCCATCGTCGCCGGTGATGATCAGCGACAGGTTGAGCGGCGCGGCAGGCGCGACGGTGGCCTGCGCGCTCATCACCGCGCCGGGCGTGACGATGAACACCTGCTCCGCCGGGCCGCCGGGCAAGCCGTCGACGCCCAGGCCCTGCAAACGCACCTGTTTGGCGTTTTCCACCTGCCACGACACGGCGATGGGCTGCGCCACGTTGAGCAGCAGGCTCGCCGGCGCGGCCTGGAAGGCCAGCACGCTCGCCTCACGTGGGCGAAGCAGCCACGCCGCCAGCAGCAGACAGCCCGCCAGCAGCGCCAGCGCCAGCGCGCCCAGCCCAAACGGCGCCCAGGCGGGCATCAGCGGCTTGTCCAGGTAGGCGGCGGGCAGCGTGGCGAGAAACGCGGCGCGGTCCTGGGAGCGCACCAGCACGTCAAAGGGCCGTTCCTGGGCTTTTCCGGCGATGCGCGTCGCGCGTGGTCGCACCACGCCGGTGACCACGCGCTTTTCGCCGGGCGCAAGGCTGAGTTGCGACGGCTGAAGCTCGAACAGCAGGCCGTTGTCCGGCGTGCGGCCCGCGATGCTGATGCTGAGCGGTGCGTTGCCCTGGTTGTGCACGTGCAGGTTGAAGGGCGTCCGGCCTTCGATGCGGTTGCTGGCAAAGGCCATGCCAAAGCCGCTGTAGTCGCGGATGGTCAGCATCAACTGCGCTTCAAGGACGGCGTCGGGCTGGGAGCGAGAGCGTACCGCGATGGTCACCGGGTAATCGCCGGGGCGCGTCTCGCTGCGGCGGAGCGGCTTGAAGCTGATCATGACCGGGGCATCTTTGCCGGGGTCGATCTCAAGCTCCACCCGGTCAACGCGCACCCAGTTCTTGGGCACGCCGCTCACGTCCACCAGGTAGCGCTCGGTCTGTTCGCCGGTGTTGATGATGAACAAGAGGGCCTGGTTGTGCGCGCCCGGCGTGACGGCCAGGGCGCGGTCTTCCAGTTCGACGCGGAAAGCGTCGGCGCTCAGGATGAGCCGATTATCGGGCGCTTCGACGGGCGGCATGGGCTGCGTCGGGGCCAGGTCCGCCATCGGCTGCACGATGAGGCGCAAATCCCCGATCTGGATTTCCTCGCCGCCGCGCAGAGGGTACGTCTCGTTGGGCCTCAGCCGCTGGCCATCCACATACGTGCCGTTGACCGATTCCAGGTCGCGCAGCACGATCTGGTTGCTCTCATAGGACAGGCTGATGTGGTAGCGCGAGACGGACGTTGCGTCCAGCACAACGTCGTTCCCGGTGGAGCGTCCCACCGCGATCACGGGCTTTTCAAGCAGATAACTTTCCGACGGGCCATCGGGCCAATAAACGTCCAGTCTGCCGTAAGCCATCGCCGCCATCCCTTCGTAGACGAGCGTAGTCTAGCACCGAGTTTTTGGGCGGGCAATCAGCGTTCGCCGGGCGGGTGAGCGTCGTTCGAATCGGCTCCGGGCGCGCGCTCCG
>JADZBY010000181.1 GCA_020851855.1 Anaerolineae bacterium | reverse complement strand
TGCCCGCCGCTGATGTGCGCCAGTTGCTCGCGCGTGACCGGGAAAATGGCGTTGTGCGCGCCGCCCGCCGCGTAAAGCTGTTCGTGGCGCTGAAGCATATCGTCCAGGTGCGCCGGGATGCCCGCCGTGCGCAGTCCGACCGGCGGCACGCCGCCCGGCGCGTAGCCGTAAATGGCGATGCACTCGTCCGGCGTGGCGACGCGCACCTTTTTGCGCCCGACATTGTACAGCGCGGCGATTTTGCGCTCGTCCACGCGCTGATCGCCGCTGGCCAGGACCAGGATCGGCTGGCCATCCACGACGAAGGCGAGACTCTTCACGATCTGGGCCAGCTGACAGCCGATCCGGTCGGCGGCCATCTGTGAGGTGGCCGTCGACTCGTCAAAGAACATCATTTGCAGGCCATAGCCGAAGCCGTCCAGCGCGGCCTGGACATGTGCCGGGGTGAGAGGGTGCACGGTCTGCGCTCCACGGATGCTTGAGAAACGGGAAGTCCATCCGATTATCCGCAGGCTGCCCCGCGCGTCAATGGTCGGGGGTGCGCTGTTCAGGGCAGACGCACCAAAACAGCCTCACCCCCGGCCCCTCTCCATGAGTGCCACCCCAGAGGGGACCCCGGCAGTCATGGAGAGGGGGGTGAGGCGCTTTACCAGGGTGTATCTGCAAACCCTCACCCCCGGCCCCTCTCCCTCATGGAGAGGGGAGAGGAAACCGGGCGCTTTCCCGTTTTTTCTACCCTCTCGCCTTGAGGGAGAGAGGGGCCGGGGGAGTGAGGGTCAACACAAAAGCGGACGTTGCAGACACGCTCCGGTTCTTTGCTGCAAACACGGGACAGAATGCTGTACACTCATGGCGCATGGGCTGGCTCTCGCGGGCAGCCCATCTTGCCAGCGTATCCTGCCCAGAAAAAGGAAGTTCGGGCCGATGAATCTGGTCCGCTATGCCAAACGACGCGCCAGGCCCATCGTCCGCGCGATGCTCGAATACGCGGGCGTGGGCTATCACTCGCACCTGGCGCTGAACGATCTCGATCACAAGCTGGAACACTATCTGCCGTACCGGGGCGGTTTTTTCGTGGAACTGGGAGCCAATGACGGCTACTCGCAGAGCAATACGTACTTCTTCGAGAAGGTGCGGCGTTGGCGCGGCATCCTGATCGAGCCGATCCCGGACCTGTACCGGCTTGCGGTGGAGCGCCGCCGCCGCTCGCGCGTGTTCAACTGCGCGTGTGTGCCCTTCGACTATCCCGACACGCACATCAAGATGACCTATTCGCACCTCATGTCGCTGGTCGAGGGCGCGCTGCGTGACCCGGAGAAGGAAGCCGAGCATATCGCCACCGGCGACCGCATCCAGGGCGTGCAGTCGTACACGCTCAGCGCGCCGGTGCGCACGCTGACCTCTATCCTGGACGAGTGCCGGGTCAAGAAGATCGACCTGCTGTCGCTGGACGTGGAAGGCTTTGAGGGCAGCGTGCTGCGAGGGCTGGACATGACGCGCTATACGCCGCACTACATGCTCATCGAGGTCCGTTTCAAGGACGAGATCGACGATCTGCTCGCGCCGCGCTACGACTGCATCGCGCAGCTAAGCGAGCTGGACTACCTGTATCGCCTGAAGGGTCTGGCGTGAAAGGCAGGGCGCAAGCGTCCACGACGAGATGCCGGGGGACCGGCCTGCCCCGTCCGCCGTCACACCGTGATCACGTTACGCGCGATCAGACCCATCACCGATTCCTGGACGGCCTGAAAGGATGTGTAGCGAGGCCGGTAGTTCAACAGGCGCTGCGCTTTGGCGATGCTGCAATTTGGGCTGTGCGCGATGTGATCCCAGGTCGAGGCGGCTTCCTGTTCTGAGACGGTGGTGCACCACTCGGACCAGGGCAGGAAGCGCAAACGGGCCGTTTTCCCGAACCACGAGGCGACCGTCTCGGCATAGCCGCGCAGCGTCACGGCGCACGGCGAGACAACGTGGAAATTCTCGCCCACGGCGCTGTTCCAGTTGGCGATGGCCTGCATGAACGACTGCGCCACGTCGTCGGCGTGGACATGGTGCACCGTCTCGAGGCCGAGATTGGGCAGCAGCAGCTCGTCGCCGTGCGCCAGCGTGACGAATACCTGCGGGTTGAAGTGGCCCGCCGGGTTGAGCGGCGCCCAGCCCGGCCCGACGATGTGCCCCGGCATGAGCACCGTGGCCGGGAAGCCGTTCCGCCGCGCCTCATCGAGAAGATAGGCCTCAATGTGCGCCTTCTGGATGCCGTAGTCGCCAAAGGGAGAACGCGGTTGTTCTTCGACGGTGGGGACCTGCACGCTGGGGCCGTGCGCCCAGATCGTGCCGCAGTGCAGGAAGTGCTGCACCTGGCCACGCAGCGCCTCGACCAGGCGGCGGGCGCTGTCCAGCGTAAAACAGATCATGTCGATGACCACGTCCGGCTTCAGGTCGCGGACGCGCTGCCCGAATGTCCCGGCGGCGTCTTCGGCGTCGCGGTCCACGGCGATGTGCTGGACGGTTTTCCACGCCGCGTGCGCCTGGTACGGCTCGCGCTGGCGGCGGCTCAGCACGATGACCTCGTAACCGGCTTCGACCAGGCGGGGGATCAGGTACGTGCCCACGTGTCCCGTGCCGCCGATGACCACCACACGCATGGCTCTATCCCCCTTGTCTCGTCTTGACGCGGACCTGTCGTAGACCGGAACCGGCACTATAACACGCCCGGCCCGGCGGGGCAATCGGGATGCCTGTCGGTGGGCGTTCGTCGCGGGCGGACAACGCAGGCGTTGTCCCTACGAAAACGGCGTAGGGACGAGGCCTGCCTCGTCCGGGGAGAGCGCGGCGGCAAGGGCGGACAACGCAGCGGACAACGCAGGCGTTGTCCCTACGAAAACGGCGTAGGGACGAGGCCTGCCTCGTCCGCGCGTTTTCAGCCGGCCATCAGCCCGTTGTGGATGAGGAACGCGCGCAGGCCTTCTTCATCCGGTTCGTGCATCATCGAGCCACGATCCGTGTTGCGCAGATGGCTCAGGTCCGCATCGGCGGGCGGCGCGAACGGCTCGACCTGGCCGTAGTTCGCCGCCACGAGCGTTGGCACGGTGCGGGAGCCGACCCAGGCATCCAGGCGGTAGGCGGCTTCTTCGTCAAAGTCGATGTTCAACTGGCGGTACGGCGCGTTCCAGGCGCGCAACCATGCCTTGACCTTGACCAGGTCCGGGCAGAACGTCGTGCGGCCATAGATGACCAGGTCGCGCGCCGGGCGCGCCGCGATGGGAGCCGCTGCGCCATCCGCCGCCAGCCGGAAGCCGTCGGTCATCGACGAATAGAACGGCGGATAGTAATAGCGCGCCGTGACCCGGTTCACGTATTTCCCGTCCGCCCAGTTGCCGCCGCGCATGACGCGCTGTTCGGGCGAGTAGCGGTCCTCACGCCCGTCATCGTCGCGGTACGGATACGGGCGGTACAGCGAGTTCGTCCATTCCCAGACCTGTCCAAGCTGGTCGGCGTGGCCAAAGGGACCATCGCCCGCCGGGCTGAACTGGCCAACCGGCGTGGTGCGCTTGAGGGCGGTGTGGTTGGCGTCCGAGTAGCCGCTGTTCAGCTTTTTCGGGTCGAACGCGCCGCCCCACGGGTAGCTGGAGCGGGTGTTTTCGCCGTGCGCGGCCCATTCCCACTCGGCCTCGCTGGGCAGGCGGACATTGCGCCCGGTGCGAACTGACGCCCAGCGCGCGACGGCCATGGCTTCGAACCAGCTCACGCCGACGACCGGGCGATCTTCCCCGGCGAAGCGCGGCTCGCCCCAGTGGCGCGGCTGGGTGCGCCCGGTGCGGACGCGCCACGCCCAGCCTTCGGGCGTCCAGTAGGCAGGCTCGTCATACCCGCCATCGGCCATGAACTGGGCGTATAGGCCGTTGGTGGCCGGGTAGCGGGCCAGCTCGAAGGCGGCGACCTGCACATCGTGCTGCGGCGTCTCGCGGGCGTAAAACTGCGCCCAGACGTCGCCGGCGGCCTTCACGAAGCGCTCGACGACCTTCTCATCGAGGCCGAGCGTGACGACCCCGGCGGGCACAGGCAAGAAGTTGAGATGAGCAAGCAATTCATCGGCAGAGAATGTAGTAGGCTGCATGAGGTTCAAGACAGATGCTCCTCGGGGCTTCCGTTGAGTTGATAGCTTTCGACTCTTTGAGGCGGCAACACATTAAGTAAGCGTTGGCCGTCCGTTGTCGTTTCTCAGACGCCCTCAGCGAGAATAAACTTACCTTAACTTGTGAGAAAAGGCACGAGATGGGGCGGAGTGAGGGCTATCGCATCAAAATCCGCCGTTAAGGCAGGTAGCAGGAAAATGCCTCACCCCCTGGCCCCCTCTCTACGCGGTACTTCGCGTGGAGAGGGGGAAACACGCGCCGGTATGGCAGCCGATCTCCCCTCTCCATGCCGTCGGGGTCCCCGACCGGGTTCCCATTGAACGCTTGCGTTCAATGGGTGATCTGGGGTGACGGACATGGAGAGGGGCCGGGGGTGAGGTCGTTTTGATGTGATAGCCCTGGCGGAGTCGCCGTGCATAGCGCAACCGCCCCCCTGATGGTAAAAACCTGGGGGCGAGGGCTAAAACGAAATCACCCAATGGCCTTCGGGGATGACACAGCGCATCAGGATAAGGGGAGACATGATCACCATCCGCAAGTTCGACCACGATGGGCGCGAGGCGTGGCGCTACACCGGCACGCTGGTGGAGCGTAGCGAGCATCACGCCGTCATCGAGGCCTTCTTCGACCGGCCCGACCGCGATGACGGTTATGTCGTGTGGCGCAAGGGCGACCGCTTCCTGGAATGGTATTACGCCGACCGCTGGTACAACATCATGCGCGTGCACGACGTGACCGACGACCACGTGAAGGGCTGGTACTGCAACATCACGCGCCCGGCCATCATCGACGCGGACAGCATCATCTGGCCCGATCTGGCGCTCGACGTGTGGGTGACGCCCGACGGTGAGGTGCACCTCAAGGACGAGGCAGAATTTGACACGCTGCCGCTGGACGCCGAGACGCGGGCCAATGCGCTACGTGGCCTGGAAGACCTGAAGGCGCGCATTGTCCGCCGCGACGCGCCCTTTGATACGCTGCCGCCCGCACTGTGATGGTCGCGGTGTGGCCCTCACCCCCAGCCCCCTCTCCCGACCGCCGAGTACGGCTGGGAGAGGGGGAAAGACCTCTGAAGGGCTGCGCCCCTCTCACCTCAAACAGCGCAGCCTCAACGGTTCGGGGAGCACGAGGGGCCTACCCCTCAATAATCTTTCCCCTTCTCCCCGCGTAAGTGCGGGGAGAAGGGGCCAGGGGATGAGGGGGCCAGAACGTGCCCTGGTAGCCCCACTTTCGCCGTGGCGCACCCGTGCTACACTCCCCGGCATCCACACCACACCAATGGAACCGGGATGCGACCACGGAGAGTGAGGCGATGCACTTCGACCTGACCGAGGAACAACGTTTATTCCAGCGCGCCGTGCGTGACTTTTGCGAGGCGGAGCTGGCCCCGTACGCCGCCGAGGCGGATCGGGCCGGCGAGTTGCGCTGGGAAGCCATCCGCAAGATGCCCACGCTGGGCCTGACCGGCTTGCAGGTCCCCGAAGCATACGGCGGCGCGGCGCTGGATAGCATCTGCGCGGCGATTGCGGTCGAGGAAATGGGGCGCGCCTGCGGCTCGACGGCGCTGTCCGTGTCGGCGCACAACGGGCTATGTTGTGCGCCCATCGTGCGCTGGGGCACGCCGGAGCAAAAAGAGCGCTTCCTGCCCCGGCTCACCAGCGGCGAAACGCTCGGATCGTTGGCCCTCACCGAGCCGAACGCCGGGTCGGACCTGGCCAACGTACGGACCAACGCGGCGCGCGAGAATGGCGAGTGGCGCATCAACGGGACGAAAGCCTGGATCACCAACCCACGCTTTGCGCCGGTCATCGTGACCCTGGTGCGCACGCGCCCAGAGCCGGGGTCGCACAGCCTGAGCCACGTGCTGGTCGAGACGGACCGCCCCGGCCTGACGCTCCACGCGCCGGAGAAGAAGATGGGCGTGCGGGCCAGCCCGACGCAGATGATCAGCTTTGACGACGTGCGCGTGCCCGCCGACAACCTGCTCGGTGAGGAAGGGCGCGGCCTGCACCAGACGCTCACCACGCTCGACGGGGGCCGGATCAGCATCGGCGCGCTGAGCGTCGGGCTGGCGCAGGGCGCATTCGAAGCCGCCGTGAAGTATGCCAAGCAGCGCGAGGCGTTCGGCTCGCCCATCGCGCAGTACCAGGCCATCCAGTGGATGATCGCCGATGCGGCGCTGGAGATCGACGCCGCCCGGCTGATGGTCTGGCGCGCGGCGTGGCTCAAAGACCAGGGGCGGTCCTTCAGCAAAGAGGCGGCCATGGCCAAGCTGCTCGCCTCGGAAGTGGCCGAGCGCGTGTGCCACAATGCCATACAAATCCTGGGCAGTTACGGCTACAGCGCGGAGTTTCCCGTCGAGCGCATGTATCGCGACCAACGCCTGATGAGCATCGGGGAAGG
>JADZBY010000180.1 GCA_020851855.1 Anaerolineae bacterium | reverse complement strand
TGACCCTCACTCCCCCGGCCCCTCTCTCCCTCAGGGCGAGAGGGGAGAAAAAGCGGGAATCCTGGGTTTCCGCACCCCTCTCCATGAGGGAGAGGGGCCGGGGGTGAGGATTTGCAGACACACTCTAGAAATCCATTGGCGCGGGGGCGGCTACCGGTCGATGCGGATGGGGTAGCCCGGCATATTTCTGGTTCTTCCCTTGTCTTTGAAACAAAACTCCTTTACTCTTGGGGGGTCTTGACCATGCAACACATGAAAACGAGAGCTATGTCTTCATCGCCACGAGTGCCAACTCCCGTCGGCCAGATCGATCGCTCTATCCCGCTGCCGTACCATTACCAGATTCGCGAAATCATCCGGGCAGAGATCGCCGCCAACCGTTGGCAGCGTGGCGACCAGTTGCCCAGCGAAAACCAGCTGTGCGAGATGTTCCAGGTCAGCCGGACCACCGTGCGTGAGGCGCTCGATACGCTGGTCACCGAGGGCCTCTTGACGCGCGAAAAGGGCCTGGGCACGTTCGTTGCGGACCCGAAATTCCTGGAGACATGGTCTGGCTCGTCGATTGGCTTCAGCGATTCGATCACCCAGCAGGGCTACCTCATCGACACCGAAGTCCTGGAGCTGAAGGTCACGACGGCAACGCAGCACGTGGCGCGCGAGCTGCAGATCGCGCCATCGGAAAAGGTCTTTGTCCTCAAGCGGCTGCGGTACATCATGAAGCAGCCCATCCTGGTCGTCACCTCGTGGATGCCCGTGAAGCTCTTTCCTGGGCTGGACGCCGTCGATTTCACCCAGAAATCGTTGTACCAGAGCTTCCGGGCCGATTACGACACGCCGGTGCTTCACGTAAAGCGCAGCATCGAAGCCATCGCCGCCGACGAGGCGATTGCCAAGCTGCTCGGCCTGAAACCGGGCTTCCCCATCATGTTCATCGAGAACACGGCCTACACGCACAACAGCCTGCCCATCGAGTACTACAACGCGTGGCGTCGGGGCGACAAGTCGCGCTTCCAGTTCGAATACAGCCTGCCGCAGCCCACCCCCTGAGCCACCGTCAGATGGGAACGACTGTCCCGACAGACCGTCGATCCTGCGCAGAGGCGGATGGTTGTCATGACAGGCTGACATCTTGACATTATGGCAGGCCGATGCTACACTGCCTGGCAAGCCCCGGCGTCTTGTCCGGGGCGCAACACGGCATGTGCAGCTTGAGCATTCTGGCGCGCCCGCCGCGCCCAGGCAGATGCGCCAGGCCCATGAACATGAACACGGCCCATTTCGCAGCCCCAGCCCTGTGCCCTTCGCAACGGGCCAACCGCCAGCTTGGCTTCCCTGAACTCGCGCCTGCAAAGGAGAGGATTATCGATGAGCCTGAGCAATGTGGGCGATTTTGAGATTCTTTTCCACTGGAACCACCTCGACTGGCTGTTCGAGGATGAGGCCCTGAAGAAGCGCTTTTACGAGAACCGTTACTGGACCGGCGCGATGCCCGCCGGCTTCAAAGTCGACCAGGCCGGCAATTATTACCTGTCCGTGCCGCGCTGGTCGCCCGGCATCCCCGCCACGGTGAACCGCATTCAGGTCGTCGACGGCAAACCGATGCTGGCCGCCTATCCGAATTGGCAGATGAACACCATCGGCGACCCAAACGCGCTGCAATCTGTGTTGGGCTGGGAGATCGACGAGCTGAACCGCGCCTGGTTCCTCGATCAGGGCCATATCGAGGGCAAACGCTGCATCGACGGCGCACAGAAGATCGTGTGCTGGGACCTGACCGAGAACCGGCTGGTGGAATCGATCCCCATTCCCGACGCCATCGCATCCTACGATGCCTCGTTCCTGAATGACCTGGTGGTCGACAACAAGAACGGCTTCCTCTATATCGCGGACTCCGGCATCTTCAGCGACCCGCTGCAGGGCGGCCTCATCGTCTACAACATGCGGACCAAGCAACTGCGGCGCGTCCTGCACCAGCACGTCAGCACCCAGGATGTACCCGGCTACTGGTTCAAGATCGCGGGCAAGCCGGTCTGGGCCGACCGCCCGATGCGCACCGGGGCGGACGGCATCGCCCTCTCGGCGGACCGCAAAACGTTGTACTGGTGCGCGCTGACCGCCCGCCGCCTGTACGCCGTCGATACGGCGCTTCTGCGCGACATGGCCACGCCGCACGAGGTCATCGAGGCCGCCGTCGTGGACCTGGGCGACAAGGGCACGAACACCGACGGCATGGGCGCAGACAATCGTGGCCTGATCTACTACACCATGCTCGAAGGGCAGGGCATTGGCCGTTATGACCCGGCGGCCAAGCGTTTCAGTACGTTCGTCTCCGACGAGCGCATGATCTGGGTGGACGGCATGACCTTTGACACGCGCGGCCACCTGATCTTCAACAGCAACCGGCTGCACGAGCTTTTCGGGAACGATATCGACTTCGACAACCCGTACAACTTCGTGGTGTGGCGCGCCTGGTTGGGCGGCGACGTGCGCTCGTACCTGTACGCCCGGTAGACCAGTCGGCGTCCGCCAGGAAGGCGCGCATGGCCGGAGAACCTGTCATCCTCGCGTTGGACATTGGCACGAGCGGCGCGCGTGCGGTGCTCTTCGACGCCGGCGGGCGCGAGTTGGCGCACCGCCGCGCGACTTACGCCACGGCCTATCCGCAGCCCGGCTGGAGCGAGCAGCAGCCCGAACAGGCCGCGGAAGCCGTCGTGGCCGCCCTGCGCGATGGCGTCGCGGCCATCCCATCCGGTCACAGGCTGGCGGGCGTCGCCTTCAGCACGCAGATGTACAGCATCCTGGCGCTCGACCACGACGGCGCGCCGCTCACCGGCTCGCTGACCTGGGGCGACGTGCGCAGCGCCGAGGTCGCCGCCGAGTTGCGCGGGCGCTTCGGTGCACTTCCCCGCCGGACGGGCTGCCCAATCCAGGCCATTTACCCACTCGCCAAGATTCGTTGGCTCAAGCGCCGCCTTGCGTTGCCCGCCGGCGTGCGCTTTGTCGCGATCAAGGACTTCGTCCTGCTCCGGCTCACCGGCGAACTGGTCACCGACTGGTCGACGGCCTCGGCGTCTGGCCTGCTGGACATCACGCGGCGTGACTGGGACGCCGAAGCGCTGGCCGCGTGCGAGATCACTCCGGCGCAACTGCCCCGGCTCGTCTCGCCGCGCCACATCCTGACCGGCTGGCGGGACGAGATCACCCGCGCGACGGGCATACCCGCCGGTACGCCGCTCATCATGGGCGCGGGCGATGCGCCGCTGGCCAACATCGGCGTCGGCGCGACGGCGGGCGGCGCGCTCGCGTTGAATATCGGTACAAGCGCAGCGGCGCGGGCGCTCATCGACCAGCCGCAGACCGACCCGGCGGGCCGTTTGTGGACCTACATCGCGGATGTGGACCGCTGGACGGTCGGCGGCATCATCGGCAGCGGCGGCGCGGTGTACGAGTGGCTGATCCGGGACGTGCTAGCCCGCCCGCCGCTGGATTCACGCCCCGAGTCGCTGTTCGCGGCGGCGGATGCGCTGGCCGAATCCGTTCCGCCCGGCGCAGACGGCCTGTTGTTCATCCCGTACCTTTCCGGAGAGCAGAGTCCGGGCTGGAACGCGGGAGCCACCGGGCTGATCCATGGCCTGACGCTGCGCCACGGGGCCGGGCACGTCGTGCGCGCGGCCATCGAGGGCATCGCCTTTGCCCTGTGGCGCGCCGCACTGCCCATCGCGGAACTCCGCCGGCAGCGCACGGAGAGGGTCTACATGACCGGCGGGCTGTCCACGTCGCGGCTGTGGCGGCAGATTGTGGCGGACGTGTTCGGCGCGCCGGTGGTCGCGCCGCACAGCCCGGAAAGCTCGGCGCGGGGCGCGGCGGTGCTCGGCTGGATGGCGCTCGGTGCGGCGGACAGTTACGCGCACTTCGCCCAGCCGGAATCGCTGCTTGATCCCGACCCGGCGCGGCAGGCGCTCTACCGCGAGCGCTTCGAGGCCTTCTGCCGCCTGAACGCCCGCCTTCAGCCGGAATCGTCCGAGGAGTCCGAGAAGTAATCGACTGTTCACAAACCCTCACCCCTGACCCCTCTCCCTCATAGAGAGGGGCGAAGAATACAACATACGGTTCTTCCACCTCTCGCCCTGGGGAGAGCGGGCTGGGGAGTGAGGGCAGGCCAGCACAAGGAGAGCGACACATGATCACGGGTTCTTTGGTCCCGAATATCACGATGTTCGACGCCGATGGGCAGCTTGACATCGCGCGGACGAAGTGGCACATGC
>JADZBY010000179.1 GCA_020851855.1 Anaerolineae bacterium | reverse complement strand
TGACGAACGGCCATTTCCTGCGCCTCTGGCTCGATCACGTGCGCCCTTCCTGAAAAGAGATGAACCTGGCCCCCAGGGTAATCACACCAGGCGGATGGGCTGGTCAAGGGTAGGCTGGCCCGGCGCTGATGGATTACAGAATAGTCATGCGGATCGTCTGGCGCGCCCGGCGCTGAAGCGACCGGGCTGAGTCTACAAAGCCCTGACGGACTGAAATACGCCTTTGACCCGCAGGGCGTCGTCGTTTCAGCCCGGACCTTCAGGTCCGGGCAGTGCGATCCGTACCTGTATGTGAAAGTCCATCAGCGCCGGGCGCGTGCACGGGTGTTTACTTCCCACCGTCCGGCGAGTCGCCGCCCTCGACGAAGACGGGCAGATGGCCCAGCGCGATGATATCGTGCCACTTGGCGCGGTCGCCTTCGGTGAAGATGGCGGCCTGAACCACCACCTTCGCGCCCGCCTTCTCCATGATCATGTGCATGGCCTGCAGGGTGCTGCCCGTGCTGATCACATCGTCGATGATCGCCACGTAGCGGCCATCCACGAGCTTGCGGTCTTTTTCGTCAAGGTATAGCGTCTGGGATGCGCCCGTGGTGATGGACAGCGTCTCGGCCTTGAGCGCGTCGCCCATGTAGGGCTTGTACGACTTGCGCAGCACCACATAGGGCAAATCCATCACGGCGGACAGCGCGTACACGAGCGGGATGCTCTTCGCCTCGGCGGTGACGAGCACTTCGGGGTTGCGGTCCGCGATTTTCAGCGCCAATTCACGCGCGGCAGCCTGAACGAGTTCCGTGTCGCCCAGGATGTTCAGGATGGCAATGCGCACGCCGGGCGCGACCTCGAACAGGCGCAGATCGCGGGTCACGCCGGCGATTTCGACGCGATACGTCTCGTATTCCTGGCTCATGGTGGGTTGTGCTCCAGTTTGCGGGTGACCGGCGGCGCGCCGGTCCGTCCCTGAGTCTGCTTGTAGACTAATCGCGGACGCGCGACGTGTCAAATGATGGGAGTTGCGCCGTCGCTGGCGGGCCACCGTGCGCCGCCGTGCGCCACCATGCGCCGCCGGCCCGCCAGACGATACGGCGCGGGTCAGCCCCGCGCTTCGGCGCGATGCAGGATGGTGGAGCGCTCGCCGTGGAAGGGCAGATAGCGGCGATAGCCTTCGATGAGCGCCGCCGCCGTTTTGTCCCAACCAAACCGGCTGGTAACGACCTCGGCGGCGTTGCGGCCCATGCGGACCAGGTCGTCCGTGGGCATGATCGCGAAGGTTCGCAGCGCGCCGGCGATGTCGTCAGCGTCCGGCGTAACGTCAATCGCGCCGCCGTGCTGGGCGAGCAGGCCGGTGTTCATGTCGGCGGCGACGGTCAAGAGGGATGGCCGCCCGGACGCCGCCGCTTCCAGCACCGAGAGCGAGCTGCCTTCCCAGCGCGACGGGTGCACAAACACATCCGCGCCCGCCAGCAGGTGGAAACGCTCCGCGCCCTGGGCCGGTCCGAGCAAGAACACGTCCGCGCCCAGCCCCAGGTCCTGAATCATCGTCTCCAGCGTCGCCTGATAGCCCTGGTAATCCGGCCCGACGATGACCAGCGCGCTGTTCTCCGGGCGGGCCTGTGCGAACGCCTGGATGAGCAGGTCCAGCCCCTTGTGGACCATGCTCAGCCTGCCCAGGAACAGGAAGACGCGCCTGCCGTGCAACGCGGGCAGCCGCCGCCGCAGCAGCTCGCGGTCCGGTTCGGCGGGCATCTCGTCCGGCGCGAAGCCGTTTGGTGCGACGACGACGGGCGCGCGCACGCCGTACTCGCGGAGCGGCTCACGCGGAGAAACGGCGTGTACGAAGAGCGCACGATTCATGTCCGGAATCTGGAACAGCCGCCGGTAGGCCAGCTTTCGGGCGCGATTGATCAGACCGGTGGCGCTGCTCAGCCCGCCGTGCGCCGAGATGACGTAAGGAATGCGCCGGAACTGCGCCCACTTGGCCAGCGACGTGAGCGCGGGCGTGTACACCGAGTGAACATGGATGACGTCGGGCCGCCAACGGATCAGATCGCGGCGCAGCGACCGGGGTAGGGCGAAGGGAAAGCGCAGGCGCGGATAGGTCCGGGCATCGACGCCGGGAATGGCCGCCGGGGCGTGGTTCTCCAGCCCAAAGACGGCTACCGTTGCGCCGTGCTGGGCCTGGCAGCGCGTGACGTGATACACCCAGCGCTCGATGCCGTCGGGGCGGTGTGGATCACCGATGCCCAGGAAAAAGTGAACAACTCGCAATGGTCTCCGCTCCCACCGGGACGTACTCCCGCTCGTTGACACGATGGTCCGCCGCGCCCGGCGCGTGTGTGGCGAGCCGGGTCGGGCGAACCGTGCCTATCCTACACCAGGCTGGAGCTTCTGAGAACACCGTATTGCTCACGCGCCACGGCGTCGGGGGCGAGAGGGCGCAGAAATGATCGCTAAATCACCGGATTGGCGATGAAATAGATCGTGAAGATGGCGATGCTGACGACGGTGTACAGGGTGAGTACGTTGTTCACATATTCGCGCTGTTCGCCCGTATCCGCCTTCATGTACAGCGGGATGATGAACGGCGGCGGCAGGATCAGCAGCGTGAAGAGCGCCACCTCAAAGGCATACGGCAGGTTGAGAACCGTCCGGATCAGGATCAGGTTGAGCGCGAAGGCCACCGGGATGACCACCGCCAGCCGGATGCCGATAACCGGCAGCGCATCGCGCAGGCCGCGGCTGTCCAGCCGGATGCCGTAGCCGACGATGATCAGGATCAGCGGGATGGTCATGTTGCTCAGGAAGCCGAGCGCCGAGATGACGCCGCCCACGATTGGCCCCTCGTACAGGAATTGCCGCGCGCCGAGCACATTCAGCGCGATGCCCGCCAGCACGCCGAGGATGACCGGCGAGCGGAAGAACGACCCGACGATCTGCGCCGTGCTCTGCAGGCCGTCGCGCTTGCGGAGCAGCAGCGCCAGGAAGACGAACCAGATGAATAGCTCGTGGCCGAGGTCCATGACGGCGATGTAGCCGATCTTGTCCAGCCCGTACGCGCCGCCGAACAGGCTGACGCCGAGCATCCCGTATTCGAAGCCGGTCATCAGGAACGGGAAATACGGGTGGTTGAAGCCAAAACGCCGCGCTGCCTGCACGCCGAGCACGTACAGCGCCACGCATAGCAGGAAGATCGCGGCAAAAATGAGCACGTAGGAAAGCTGCAACTCCATTTGCAGGAAGGACAGGAACAGCACGGCGGGCAGCGCCAGATTGACAACCAACTTGCGCAGGTCCGCGATGGTTTGTTCGGGCAAGAACTGCGTGCGGCGCAGCCCATAGCCGAGGCCGATGAGCAGGAAGATAGGCAGAACGCGGTTGATGATCAGGGTGGTATGGTCCATGCGGAAGGTTCTCAAAAGCAGCAAGACAAAGCGCAATACGCCGCGCATTGTACCGCATCTGTATCAGGATTTATTGAGCAATACTGCCGTAGAATACCTGAAATCCGTCTACTTTAATCGGCGCGACAGAGGGAACGACGATGAAGATGCGGCATATTCGGAGCGGCAGGCGGCAGGAAATCGTCACCAGCCTGCGCACGCGGGCCAACGCCAAGCGGACCTGGACAGCGAAACTGGCGGATTGGCTCACGGCGCGGTTTGGCACGATGACGTTCCTGGTCATTAACATCACCTGGTTCGCGGTGTGGATCACGCTCAACTCCGGCGCTCTCCCCGGCGTGGAGCCGTTCGACCCATACCCGTTCAGTTTCCTGACCTTCGTGGTGTCGCTGGAAGCCATCGTGCTGGCCATCATCGTGCTGATCTCCCAGAACCGCGAGGAGCGTATCGCCACGCTGCGGCAGGAAGTCGACCTGCAGATCAACATGCAGACGGAGAAAGAGCTGACCAAGCTCATGGAACTGGTGGTCATGCTGCTGGAGCTGCAAGGCGTGGATGTGGACGAGGACGAGGAACTGCACGCCATGCTCACGCCTACCCGCGCTGAGAAGATTGAAGAGGCGCTGGAGAAGGAGATCGACGAGCACGGATGAGCGCGCCGGGCTGGTATAATAGGTGAAGGAAGGAGAAGGAACGTGGAACGGGCGAACACTACAGCTTATAGTGAGATTGTGGCGCGCGTAGAGCAGCTATCGCGGACAGAGCAGATTTCGCTTGCCAACTATCTGAACGCGATCATCCGTCAGGGAAAGCTTACACCCGACGAATGGGATGCTCTCGCGGACTCGGTCACGGTGAGTATTCCACCCGGTCCGGCGTTCTCTGATCGCCGCGAAGACTGGTATGGGGATAATGAGCGGTAAGGCTTTTGTCGATACCAACATCGTGCTCCGCCGGCTGAATAACGCCCTGCCCGGACATGCGGGCGCGACGGCGCTCATCAGGCAGCAATTGGATGACGACGTTGAGTTGTGGATCAGCCGACAAGTCATCCGCGAGCACATGGCACAAGTTAGTCGGCCTGGACTCCTGGACATTCCCCTGACAGTAGCTCAGATCGAGCAACAAGTCGGATTCATGCGGGCGATGTTCAACGTTGCTGACGAAACCGAAGCGGTCACCGAGAAGCTGCTGGAATTGATCCGCGAGTTCCCGTCGGGCGGGAAGCAGATTCACGATGCCAACATCGTCGCCACGATGCTGGTCAACGGCATCGATACACTGCTGACGATGAATGTTGAGGACATGAAACGCTTTGGGAGCAGAATCAAGATAGCCGCGCCGGCGGTTCCACCGCAAGAAACATGACGCCCGGCTGCTCAACGCCGGGCGTCATGCTGTGGGGTGGAAAACCGCACCCGCTCTGCACTCAATCGCGGGGCAGCGGCGTGTCGGTGGATGGGCCGTAGGGGCTGTACGTGGCGTCGATGTAGGCGCGAATGGCGGTTGAGGGCTGGCCCTGGCCGCGCATACGCATCACGTCCTGGGTGATTTCGATGCAGATGGCGCAGCCGGTAGCGTGGCGGTCATAGATGGGCAGGCCGTTTTCGTCAAAGCTCTTGACGTAACAATCCAGGTTGTCGCGATGGCCCATCGCGCCGCAGCCGCAGTAGCACGGGTACTTACGCAGTTCGTCGGGGTGCGTGGCGGCGAAGTCGTAGGCGGCTTGAACGTCCGGCGGCAGGTTGTAGATGACGTTGTACAGCGGATCGGCCACGTTGCGCACCACCTCGCGCAGGTTGGGCGCGCCGCAGCCCGCCAGCGCCAGCACGGCGACGATGAGAAGCAGAATATAGGCTGTACGACGGGGCATGCGCATCGTGCGGGGTCCTCACAGTGCGCCGGACGTTGTGAAGCAGTGTACTCGAAGGGGCGCGCGCCGTGCAGCGACGTTTGGCCCGAATAATAGTGACAAAGCTCACACAAATTCGATTGATGGCGCATTCACAGGCGTAGCGCCACAAAACCTTTCTCGGCGCGTTGGGCCGCATTTTGACCCCGCCAGATGGCGTATAGACTCCCGCCGCCTCTGCCGCGTATGATTCCAGGCTTCGTCCGCTCCCCGCTCCACACAGGAGAGCATGCTCATGAACTTCCGACCTCACCCCCTGCCCCCTCTCCACGCGGAGTACCGCGTAGAGAGGGGGAAGAGCGCGGCGGCAGGGCTGGCGATCTCCCCTCTCTATGACTGCCGGGGTCCCCGCTGGGGTGGCAGTCGTGGAGAGAGGCCGGGGGTGAGGTGCGTATCTTGGCTGCGTCGTTCTGCGTACTGTCCGGCGCTCAAGGTGCATAACAGGTTCTAGACACGCAGGGTTGTACGCTGACCAAAGGTGAGGAGCCTGCATAGAATTGTGCAGGCTCCTTGTTGTCGATCTCACGGGACCCAGTTCGAGAGCACGGTCAGGGATTTCTCCGGCTCGTTCGGGTCATCGGTGCGCAGGTGAACGCGGAACTCGTGCGGGCCGCCCATGCCCTCGTGCATGGTGAAGCGCAGCGTGAGTGTGGTGCTTTCTCCCGGCTGTAAGGTCGTCGAACCGACGACAGCGCGGGGCGGTCAGCAGCCCTCGATCAGCTCCACGCGCGGCTCGCCCAGGATGTTGAGCGGCGCATCGCCCGTGTTGCTGACGGTGAAGACCGACTCGACCGGCGTCTCAAAGCGCTGCGTGCCGTGGTCGATCTCCGTCTCGGATACGCTCACTTCTGGCGCGCCCGCAGCCGGGGATGATCCGGGCTGCGAACTGCCGCGCGAGCCGAGCAGCGCGACTACCACGACGATCAGCACGGTGGCCAGTGCGCCCAGCCCGCCGATCAGCGCCCAGTTGGGCTTTTTGGGCGGCGGCGCGTTGCGGCTGCGGTTGCCAGCCATCGCAGTCTCCTCTCTCTTCGTTTTCGGGAGTTCCAAGTGTACCATCCGGCGCTGATGGGCGCATGAGAGGTTGCTGTGTCCCTTGCCGCGACGAAGGCGGCGCGCGTAGGCTATAATCTGAGCAGGATGCGGGCAAACGACGGGCGACTGGGTGACGGGTGATGATGCGTACTTTGCAGGCGGACGTGCTGGTTATCGGCGGCGGCGCGACGGGCGCGGGCGTCTTGCTCGACCTGTCGCTGCGTGGGCTGCGCGCCATTCTCGTGGAACAGAGCGACCTGGCGACGGGCACATCCGGGCGCTACCACGGCCTGCTGCACTCCGGCGGGCGCTACGTGGTGCGCGATGCGGCCTCGGCGCAAGAGTGCATCGAAGAAAACGTCATCGTGCGCCACATGGTCCCCCACGCCATCGAGAACACATCCGGGCTATTCGTGGCCATGCCCGGCGACGACCCGGCCTACGTCGAACCGTGGATCAAGGGCTGCCACGCCGTCGGAATCCCGGTCGAGAAGATACCGGTTGCGGAAGCGCTGCGCGAGCACCCGGCCCTGAACCCGGCGCTGCGCGAAGCGTACCGCGTGCCCGACGCCTCGTGCGACTCGTTCGACCTGCTGCACGCGCTGGTCGAAGGCGCAGAGGCGCACGGTGGGCAGGCGCTCACCTATCACCGCGTCAGCGCGATTGAGGTCGCGGGCGGGCAGGTGAAGGGCGCGCTGCTCGAAGACCGCCGGCGCGGCGAATCGGTCCGCGTACACGCCCCGGTCATCGTCAACGCCGCCGGGCCGTGGGCGGACGAGGTCGGGCGGATGGCAGGCGTGCACATCCCCTTGCGCCTGAGCAAGGGCATCATGGTCGCCATGAACGTGCGCTGGGTGAACACCATCCTGAACCGCCTCGACGCGCCCGGCGACGGCGACATCCTGGTCCCCGTCGGCACGGTATGCGTCATCGGCACGACGTCCGTCACCGTGCCGCGCCCCACCGACCTGGACATCTCGCCCGACGAGGTGACGCAGATGTTGGACGCGGGCGAGGTGCTCATCCCCGGCTTCCGGCGGGCGCGCGCCCTGCGGGCCTGGGCCGGCATCCGCCCGCTGTTTGACGCGCCGGCCATCAGCCACGATCCCGGCGTGCACGACGAGCACCACCAAGTGCAGGACGAAGAAGGGCGCTGGATCACCCGCACGTTCAGCGTCCTGAACCACGAGAAAGACGGGGCGCGCGGCCTGTTCTCCATCGTGGGCGGCAAATTGACCACCTTCCGGCTGATGGCCGAAAAGACGGTCGATCAGGTGTGCGCCCATCTCGGCGTGAGTGCGCCGTGCACGACGGCCAGCGTTGAATTGCCCGCGCCGGAAGCCGGCCCGTATGGCGGCGGGCGGCGTCACCGGGGCTACCATGCCCTGCCGAACCGGCTGGCCGCGCTGGAAGATGCGCCGACGCACACCGGCCTGATCTGCGAGTGCGAGATCGTGACGCGCCCGGAGCTTGAAGCGGCCATCGAAGCGGGCGGCGCGGGCGTCAGCCTGGATGACCTGCGGCGCGACCTGCGGCTGGGCATGGGGCCGTGTCAGGGCGGCTTCTGCGCCTATCGCGCTGCCGGGATTTTGCAGGAAGTGCAGAAGCTGCCCGCCGAAGACGCCATCCGGGCGCTGTCCAGGTTCGTTGAGGAGCGCTTCCGGGGCAACCGGCCTCTGTTGTGGGGCCACCAGCTCCGGCAGGCGCTGCTGGACGAGTCGATCTTCCGCCGCCAGCTCGGCCTTACGCCGCCAGCCGAGGCCGCATCCTCTTCCCAGGAACAACCGCAGGAGACGTCGCGTGGCTGACCGGGCTGTGAAGAGCGATGTGATCGTCGTCGGGGCAGGCTGGGCCGGACTGATGGCCGCCGCGCTGGCCACGGCGCGTGGGGCGCGGGTGCGGCTCATCGCGCATGGCATCGGCTCGCCGGTGGTCACGCCGGGCTGGGTCAGCATCTATGACGCCGCGCCGGGCGACCTGGGCGGGGCGGTCCGCGACCTGATTGCCCATTCGCCGGACCATCCTTATGCGCTGGCCGGTTATGACGCGCTGGAAGCGGCGGTGCGCTTCTTCAAGGCGCTGACGCAGGAGATCGGCCTTCCGTATACCGGCGACCTGTCCGGCAACCGGCGCGTCCCGCTGCCGCTCGGCGGTTGGGCGACCCCGGCCCTGACGCCGCCCGGTTACAGCGCCGAGGCGGGCGATGCGGTCCTGTATGCCGGGATCGCCGGCTGGCGCGATTATTACCCGGCGCTCTCCGGCCCACGCACGGCCCAGGTTGTGCTGCCATCCGGCGAGCCGCCCTGGGACCTGACGCCGGTCATGCTCGCCCGGGCCTTCGATGCGCCCGATTTTCGCGCCGGGATCGTCGATCAGCTTCGCGCCCACCTGGACGGCGCATCGGCGGTGGCTTTCCCGGCGGTGCTCGGCTTCGATCAGCCGGAGCGGACGCTGGCCGACCTGTCAACGCGGCTGGGTGTGCCGGTGTGCGAGATGCCGACCTTGCCGCCGTCCGCGCCGGGCGCGCGGCTGTTCTACGCGCTGCGGCGGCATCTGCTCGATCACGGTGTGCGCGTGCAGATCGGACACGCCGTGGCGCGCGGCATGGTGGAAAACGGGCGCGCGGTGGGCGTCGAGGTCGCGGCGGCGGGCAAAATGCAGCGCTTCCGGGCGGACGCGATCATCCTGGCCACCGGCAACCTGTACGGCGGCGGGTTATTCAGCGATGACCGGGGCCGCGTCTGGGAGCCGGTATTCGGCGTCCCGGTCCAGCACGATCCGGACCGCGCGCGCTGGTTCAACGCGGCGATGCTCGCTCCGGATGGCCACCCGGTCCACCGATTCGGCGTGCGCGCCGACCGGCAACTCCGCCCGCTGGACGAGCACGCCCAGGTCGTCGCGGAGCGGCTGTACGTGGCCGGGCACATTTTGGCGCATCCCGGCGGCGACGGCGTGCCCGATGCGCTGGAAACCGCCGAGGGCGTGGCGCTGGCGACGGCGCACCACGCGGTCGAATGCGCGCTGGCCGGCTGAGCGCGATTCAAGATGATGTTGAGGAAAGGTGTGGCAGACTGTGAAGAGAGAACCTCATCCGGCTGATTAACACGTTTCTTATACGTTTGCGCCGCCTGTTGCATTAGAATCCGTGACGAGGAGCCGTATCTTTGAGCGCACCAAGCGAACTGGCCTACCTGGACGTGACGCCTTTCACGGCGGACCACTGCCTGAAGTGCAACATTTGCACGCAGGCGTGTCCGGTGTCTGCCGTCACGCCGCTCTTCCCCGGGCCAAAGACCGTCGGGCCACAGGCGCAGCGTTTCCGCGACCCGGACCTGCCCTCGCCGGATGGCTCGCTGGAGTATTGCTCAAGCTGCGGCATCTGCACGCTGGTGTGCCCGCACGGCGTGCGCGTCATGGAGATCAATACGCAGGCCAAAGCGCATCTGGCCGAGTCGCGGCCCATGTCGCGCGCCACGCTGCGCAACTGGATTCTGGGGCGCAATGCGTGGTGGGGCCTGCTCGGCACGCCCTTTGCGCCGATTCTGAACTGGCTGTTCACGTTCAAGCCCTTCCGCTGGACGATGGAGAAGACGCTGCACATCTCGCAGCGCGTCGCGTTCCCGAAATGGGCGGGCTATACCTTTCGCGGCTGGCAGCGGCGGCGCGAGCGCTCCGGCAAGCTGCCGGCGCTGCCCGCCGACGCGCCGACCGTCGTCTATTTTCACGGGTGCAGCACGAACACCTACGAGCCGGCCATCGGCAAGCTGGCGGTGAAGGTGTTGGAACACAACGGCTTTCGGGTGCTCGCGCCGGATCAGGGCTGCTGCGGCCTGCCCATGCAGAGCAACGGCGATTTTGACGCGGCGCGGCGTTTCGCCCGGCATAACGTGCGCTCCCTGGTGGATTATGCCCGGCGCGGAATCCCCATCGTAGGCACGTCGGGGAGCTGCCTGATGGCGCTCAAGGGCGATTACGAGCACATCCTGGGCATGGATGACGAGGATACGCGGACGCTGGCCGGGGCGATATACGACATCTCCGAGTTTCTGGCCGGGTTGCACGTCGAGGGCCGCTTGAAGACGGACTTTCGCCCGGTCGAGCGCTTCGACGCGCCGTTCCGCGACGCGCTGAGCGGCGCGCCGGTCCCGTACCACACGCCGTGCCAGTTGAAGGCGCACGGCATGGGCCGCCCGGCGCTCGACGTGCTGGACCTGATCCCCGGCGTGCGCGCGGTCGAGCTTGACGCGGATTGTTGTGGGATCGCCGGGACGTATGGGTACAAAGAGGAGAAGCGCCAGATTGCCGAGGATGTCGGCGCGCCGCTGTTCGCGCGGGTGCGCGAGATGGGCGGCAAACTGGCGATCTGCGACACGGAGACGTGCCGCTGGCACATCGCGCAGATGACGGGCGCTCGCGTCGTGCATCCCATCGAAGTGATCGCGCAGGCATACGGGATTGAGACGGATTCTTAGGGGAAAACGCGGCGCGTGCGCAGGCCGCACCTCAAACAGAGTGTGGAGTAACACATGACGAACCAACCGAAACCGCCGAACAACACTCCCCAGGGGCCGAACCAGGGGCCAGGTGGGCCGGGTGGACCGCGCGCGCGTGGTCCGGTCCCTAACTGGGTGGTCCTGGGGCTGGTCTTCATCTTCGCGTTCCTGTTCCTGACGCGCGTGCCGGCCATCATGTCCGATTCGATGGGCGGCGGCGATATCCAGGTCCCGTACTCGTTCTTCCGCAGCCAGGTACAGGCGGGCAACGTCTCGCGCGTGACGATGAGCGGCATCGAGCTGAGCGGCGAGTTCTCAGCGCCGGTGCGTTACCCGCCCGCCGGCGCGCCGGAAGCGGCCCAGATCACGCCGGTGATGGCCTCGCGCTTCACCACGACGCTGCCGCCGGTCGAGGACAGCGAGCTGATCCCGCTGCTCAGCGAGAAGGGCGTCACCGTGACGGCGACCGACACGTCGCCCTCGACGCTGCTCGTGCTCTTGCTCAACTGGGGTCCGCTGATCCTGATCGGCGGCCTGATCCTGTGGTCGTTCACGCGCGCGCGCCAGCAGCAGAGCGGCATCTTTGGCTTTGGCCAGAGCAAGGCGCGCCAGTACAACGAAGAGCACCCGCGCGTCACCTTTGCCGACGTGGCCGGTGAGGAAGCCGCCAAGAACGAGCTGTCCGAGATGGTGGACTTCCTGAAGGACCCGGACAAATACATCCGGCTCGGCGCGCGCATCCCACGCGGCGTGCTTCTGGTTGGCCCGCCCGGAACGGGCAAAACGCTTCTGGCGCGGGCGGTGGCGGGCGAGGCCAAAGTGCCGTTCTTCTCGCTGTCCGCGTCCGAGTTTGTCGAGATGTTCGTGGGCGTGGGCGCGTCGCGCGTGCGTGACCTGTTCAACAAGGCCAAAGCCGCCGCCCCGGCCATCGTCTTCATCGACGAGATCGACGCCGTGGGCCGCCAGCGCGGCGCAGGATTGGGCGGCGGCAACGACGAGCGCGAGCAGACCTTGAACCAACTGCTGGTCGAGATGGACGGCTTCGACCAGCGCGAGACGATCATCGTCATGGCCGCCACGAACCGGCCCGACGTGCTCGACCCGGCGCTGCTGCGGCCTGGGCGCTTCGACCGGCAGGTGACCGTCGATCTGCCCGACCGGAACGGGCGTGAGGAAATCCTCAAGGTGCACGTGCGCGACATTCCGCTCTCGCGCGACGTAGAATTGAATAAGATCGCCTCGGCCACCATCGGCTTTTCCGGCGCAGACCTGGAAAATCTGGCGAACGAGGCGGCGCTTTCGGCGGCCCGCAACAAGCGCGACAAGGTGACCATGCGCGACTTTGAGCTGGCGCTGGACCGCATCATCCTCGGCTCGGAGCGTCCGCCGCTCTCCAACGAGCACGAGCGGCGCGTGGTAGCCTATCACGAGGCCGGGCACGCGCTGGTCAGCCTGCTGACGCCCGAAGCGGACCCGATCCTGAAGGTAACGATTGTGCCGCGTGGCCGGGCATTGGGCGTGACGCAATCTCTGCCCGCCGACGACCGGCGCAACTATTCGAAGGATTACCTGATGGCGCGCCTGTACGTGCTGATGGGCGGGCGCAGCGCCGAGGAAATCGTCTTCAACCAGGTGACGACGGGCGCGGAGAACGACCTGCGCGTGGCCACGGCGCTGGCGCGCAGCATGGTGGCGCAGTGGGGCATGAACGAAGAGCTTGGCCCGC
>JADZBY010000178.1 GCA_020851855.1 Anaerolineae bacterium | reverse complement strand
GAACCCGAACCTGGTCGGCGTCTACGCCACGAACGACCCCGAAGCCATCGGCGCGAACCAGGCGTTGAAGCAGGCGGGCAAGAACGGCGTGACGGACGTGCTGCTGGTCGGCTTCAACGGCGACGCCCCGGCCCTGGAACTGATCAAGGCGGGCGAGATGGCGGCGACCATCCGCCAGGACCCGTACGGCCAGGGCAGGGCGGCGGTCGAAGCGGCGCTCAAGATGCTTGACGGCGAGGCCATCGAGTATTCCGACCCGGACACCCGCTCGATCTACTTCCCGGTGGATGTGGTGACCGCGGATAACGTCGACGAGTTCATGGGCGCGGCCCAGGCTTTCGAGAAGAAGGACCCGTTCAAGATCGGCTACTCGGTGTACGACATGCAGCAGCCGTACTGGCAGGAATACGCGCGCGGCGTGCAGGAAGCCGCCGAAGCGGCAGGCGCGGAGTTCGTGCTGTCGGACCAGAAGAGCAGCCAGGAGACGCAGGTTTCGGGCAGCCTGGACCTGATCAACCAGGGCATCAGCGCGCTGGTGGTATCGCCGGTGCAGCCGTCGGCGCTGCCCGCCGTGGTGGACGCGGCGCACGAGGCGAAGATCCCGGTGATCATCGGCGACGTGGGCGCAGAGGGCGACTACGACGCCTTCGTGCTGTCGGACAACTACCAGGGCGGCGTGCTGGCCGCGCAGTACATGGTCGAGCAGTTGCAGGACCTGCCCGCGCCGCGTGAAGTGCTGATGATCCTGCTGCACCCCGGCTCGGCGGTGGGCGAGGTGCGCGCGGCGGGCTTCCGCGATGAGATGGCCAAGCACGAGGGCTTCACCATCGTGGCCGAACTGAACGGCAACGACACGGTGGAAGGCGGCTTCCAGGTCACGCGGGACACGCTGGCGGCGAACCCGAACCTGGTCGGCGTCTACGCCACGAACGACCCCGAAGCCATCGGCGCGAACCAGGCGCTGAAGCAGGCGGGCAAGAACGGCGTGACGGACGTGCTGCTGGTCGGCTTCAACGGCGACGCCCCGGCGCTGGAACTGATCAAGGCGGGCGAGATGGCGGCGACCATCCGCCAGGACCCGTACGGCCAGGGCAGGGCGGCGGTCGAAGCGGCGCTGAAGATGCTCAACGGCGAAGCCGTCGAGTATTCGGACGAGGCGACGCGCTCGATCTACTTCCCGGTGGAAGTCGTGACGGCGGATAACGTCGACGAGTACCTGAAGTAAGCGAGGGACCCTCATCCCCGGCCCCTCTCTCGGCCACCCCCGCGAAACATCCGGTTTCGTGGGGACCCCGATCTCAGGGCGAGAGGGGAGAAATCGCGGTGCATCCTGTGTTTTTCTCCCCTCTCCATGAGGGAGAGGGGCCGGGGGTGAGGGTCTGGCCTGCCCGCTTTTTACAACGCTTTGATGAGGGGAAACGACCGTGGTCGAACCCATTCTTGTCGCGACGCAGATCACCAAACACTTCCCGGGTGTGCGCGCCCTGGACAACGTTGACCTGGAGCTTCTCCCCGGCGAAGTGCACGCGCTTGTCGGCGAAAACGGCGCAGGCAAAAGCACGCTGATCAAGGTCCTGGGCGGCCAGCACCGCCCCACGTCCGGCGCGCTGCTCATGAACGGCCAGCCGGTCCATTTTGACAACCCACTCCAGGCCCAGACCGCCGGAATCAGCGTCATCCACCAGGAATTTAACCTGATCCCGCAATTGAGCATCGCGGAGAATATCTTCCTGGGCCGCGAGCCGGTCCGCGCGGGCGGCCTGATCGACTGGGGCCAGATTCGCGAGCGCTCGGCGGCTATCTTAAAAGAACTCGGCCTCGATATTTCGCCCAATCTGCGCGTTGAATACCTGAGCGTGGCCGATAAACAGCTTGTCGAGGTGGCCAAAGCGCTCTCCCAGGATTTTCGCGTGATGATCATGGACGAGCCGACGGCGGCGCTCAACAGCGCAGAGGTCGAGCGGCTGTTCGAGATCATCGCGGACCTGCGCCAGCGTGGCGTGGCGGTCCTGTACGTCTCGCACCGGCTCTCCGAGATCTTCCGCATCGCGGACCGCGTCACCGTCCTGCGCGACGGGCGGCGGGTCGATACGCGGCCCATCGGGGAACTGACCGAGCGCGACGTGGTGACGATGATGCTGGGCCGCGCGCTGGCCGATTACGAGGTCCACAAGGGCGACGCGCCGCACGCCGCGCCCGCGCTCGCCGTGCGCGATCTGACCGTGGCCAGCGGGTTGAACGGCGTATCGTTCGACCTGCATTTTGGCGAGGTGCTGGGCGTGGCCGGGCTGGTCGGGTCGGGCCGCTCGGAATTGATGCGCGTCCTGTTCGGCATCCTGCCGCGCAAATCGGGCGACGTGCTGCTCGAAGGCCGGGCGATTCACCTGAAGGACGCCATGCACGCCTTGCGCGAAGGAATCTTCATGCTGCCCGAAGACCGCAAAGTCGAGGGCATCTTCCCCGACCTGAACGTGCTGGAGAATCTCGTCATCAAACGCGCCCGGCCCAACGAAAACGCCGCCCGGCGCGCGTTTCTCGCCCGGCGGGCGGAGCGCACGCACTATGACCGCATCCGCGACTTGCTGGCGGTGCGCGCCCAGTCGCCCGGCCAGTTGATCTCGACGCTGAGCGGCGGCAATCAGCAGAAGATCGTGCTGGGCCGCGCGTTGGTCAGCCAGGCGCGCATTTTGCTCTTGAACGAGCCGAGTCGCGGCGTGGATGTGGGGACGAAAGTGGAGATTCACGAATTGATCCGGCAACTGGCCAACGACGGCCACGCCGTGATGGTCAGCTCGTCGGATGTGCCGGAGCTGGTCAAGGTCAGCGACCGCTGCCTGGTGCTGAGCGCCGGGCGGATCACGGGCATGTTGCAGGGCGCGAACCTGACCGAAGACAATATCCTGGCCTGCGCGGTGGCCCATGCCACGCTGGGAGTGTGAGCCATGACGACCACGGACAGCCCGACTTCCAGCCTCGCCGGCCCGGCCCGCAAGCCGTTCTCGTCCGCCCTGCGCTTTTTCCAGCTTTTTGAAAGCCTGGGCGTGCTGCTCTTGCTGGTGATCGTCGTCGTGCTCGTCTCGGCGGTGACGCCCAACTTCCTGAAGCCGAATAACCTGTCCAGCCTGGCCATCACGGCGGCGATCATCGCCGTGCCGGGCATGGGCATGACGCTGGCCATCGCGATGGGCGGGCTGGACCTGTCTATCGGCTCGTTGCAGGCGCTCACGGCGTGCATCGCGGCGGGTCTGCTCGCCGTGACGGGCATCCCGCTGACCATCGGCGGCACGCTGCTGGTCGGCGCGCTGGTCGGCCTGGTGAACGGCCTGCTGATCACGCGGCTGCGCGTCCCGGCCTTCGTCGCCACGCTGGGCATGATGAACGTGTTGCGCGGCGCAGCGCTGCTCGTCACCAACGGGCAATCCGTCTTGCTCATGGACGAGCCGGAATTTGCCCAGTTGAACTCCGCCCAGGTGCTCGGCATCCCCGTGCCGGTCCTCATCGCGCTGGGCGTGTTCGCCGTCTTCTACGTACTGCTGCGGCACACGCCCTTTGGTCGGCACATCTGCGCCATCGGCGGCAACGAGAAAGCGGCGCGCGCCACCGGCCTCAAGGTGGACCGGGTGAAGATCGCGGTGTTCGTGCTGGTCGGCATCACGGCGGCGCTGTCGGGCGTGATGCTCACCGCACAGCTGATGATCGTGGACGGCACGCTGGGCGTCGGGCTGGAATTGCGCGCCATCACGGTGGCCGTGCTGGGCGGCACGAGCATGGCGGGCGGCAGCGGCAACCTGCTCGGCACGCTGCTCGGCGCAGTGCTGCTCTCGGCCATCAACAGCGCCCTGAATATCCTCAAAGTGCCGCCTTTCTACCAGTACATGGCGCTCGGCCTGCTGCTGATCCTGGCCCTGACGCTGGACACGGTGCGGCGCATCATCATCAGGCGGGCCGTGACGGGGGGTGCGCTATGACCGGCAACAGCGGCAGTGTGACCCAGGTCAGTTCCGGCCCGGCAGAATCCCAGCCACGCGGCAACCGTTTTGTGCGCTGGTTCTTGCGCAGCCTGGCGCAGAATACGATCCAATACCTGCTGCTCATCGCCGTGGTGATCCTGAGCCTGGCCAACGCGAACTTCCGCCAGCCGGCCAACCTGCTCTCGATTCTGCTCCAGGCGTCGTTTGTGGGCATCGGCGCGGCAGGCATGACCATCACCATCATCAACGGCGCGTTTGACCTGTCGGTCGCAGGCGCGCTGGGATTGTGCGGCGTTGTGCTGGCCATCCTGCTGCCGCACATCGGGATCGTGCCCGTCGTGATCGTCACGGTGATGCTCGGCGCGCTGCTGGGCGTCATCAACGGCCTCGTGGTGACGAAAATCCGCATCCCGGCCTTCATCGCCACGCTGGGCATGATGTACATCTACATGGCGGTGGGCTTCATCATCACCAACGGGCAGGTGGTGTCCGTCACCGACCGGGCCTTCCGCGCTCTGGGCACGGGCGATACGCTCGGCCTGCCGACGCCGTTCGTGATCATGCTCGCCACGTATGTGATCCTGTACCTGATCATGAACTACACGACGTACGGGCGCTTCATCCGGGCGGTGGGCAGCAACGAGACGGCCAGCCAGGTGGGCGGCATCCCGGTGGACCGGGTGAAGATCTTCGCCTTCATGCTGCTGGGCGTGTGCATCGGGCTGGCGGCGGTGACGCTCACGGCGTACCTGTCTTCGGCGAACGCGATCATGGCCCAGGGCTTCGAGATGCGCGTCATCGCGGCGGCGGTGGTGGGCGGCACGAGCCTCAAGGGCGGCAGCGGCACGCTGGTGGGCACATTCACCGGCGCGCTGTTCTTCACCGTGATCAACAACGCCCTGAACATGTTCAACGTCGGGGCGTACTGGCAATACGTGGCGGTGGGCCTGATCATCATCACCGCCCTGGGCATCGATGCGCTGCGCAGCCGCTTCATGGGCAGCGCGCGCGAGTGAGTGAGTCGGGGAAACCCTCACCCCCGGCCCCTCTCCCTCATGGAGAGGGGAGAAAGGGCAGTTGCGGACGAGGCAGGCCTCGTCCCTACGCCGGACTTGTAGGGACAACGCCTGCGTTGTCCGCACTCTCCCTTCTCGCCCCCCGGGAGAGAGGGGCTGGGGAAGTGAGGGCCAACGGGCACAAGGCAAGGAGAGAAAGACACCCATGCGGGATTACGTGACGCGCCGCGAATACGACGCCTGGATTTCGGAGTGCGCTGCGCTGGCGCTGGCCTGCGGCTACCCGGTGCAGGACGCCATGATCAACGACAACACCGGCCTGAT
>JADZBY010000177.1 GCA_020851855.1 Anaerolineae bacterium | reverse complement strand
TACATGCTCATCGGTTGGGTAGCCTGGGCGGGCCGTGGCGTTGAGCCGCCGCTGACCGACGTGAGGCGCGCCTTCGAGTGGGCCTTGTCGCTCTCTGGCGGGCTGGCGGCGGCGCACCTGATGACCATCGAGCGCGAGGAAGGCTTCGACGAACTACGCCGTACCTATGCCGAGCGGGCGTGGCGTGCGCCGATGCTCAGGGCGCTGGGCGGCTGTATGGCCGTGGCCGGTGCAGGCTTGCTGGCGGCGCTGTTGCTCTATCTGGCGTACGGCCAGTATGATTTCAGCCAGATCGTTTTGCCAGCCTTTGCGCCAGCGTTTTACCTCTGCGGATTGGCGTTGCTCGTCAACAACGTCAGTGGCAGTTATTGGATCGCGGCGGGCGCTGTGGCGGCATACTGGTATGGGGAGTTGCAGACGGCAGGGTACTATTCGCGGGCGCTGTTCCTATTCAACCACACGATGCCGCTCGCGGATATTGACCCGCACCTGAATCGTGGCCTGCTGCTGATCGGCGCATTCCTGTTCTTCACCCTGAACGCCGCGGTGAGCGCCTGGAGACGACGGAGGGGTGCGGTTGGACGATGAGAGGGTGTACGCCCAGCTCCTGCGCGGCGATGCGGCGGCGCTTGCCGAACTGATGCAGCGCTATCATGGTCCCCTGTACCGGTTCGTGTACCGGCAGACGGGGGACAGCGCGCTTGCCGACGACCTGGTGCAGGAGACGTTCATCCGCCTGCTCACCTATCGCGGCAGCGCGCCGGCGCGCTTCAAAGCCTGGGCGTACACCATTGCCCGCAATCTGGCATACGACCATCTCAAATCGGCGCGGCATCGTAACGAGGAGGCGTCTGCCGCGATAGAAGACTTGCTCCCTGACACCGATGGCAGCGTATTCTCTCACGACTCGCGCGACGAGGTGATCGCCGCGCTTGGCAGGCTGCCCACCGAGCAACGTGAGGTGCTCATCTTGCGTTTTTATCACGAGTTCAAACTGGAAGAGATCGCCGAGGTGACGGGTGTGGCGCTGGGCACGGTGAAAAGCCGCCTGTTTCATGCCCTGAAGGCGATGAAAGGATTTTTGACGGTTATGGAGGTCGTCGATGATCGATCACGATCTGACGCCTGAACAGCGGGCCGAACTGGGCGATCTGGAGACGCTATACAGCCGCCTCTCAACATACGACGCGCCGGAGCCAGACAGCGCCCGCTTGCTCGCTGCCCTGACGCCGCTCCTGGCGGAGCGCCGCGTGACAGCGCCCGTGATGAGCGATGCTGCCTCTCGCCCGTGGCTGCCCGTGGCCGCGCTGGATTGGCTGCGCCTGGCATGGACTCAGACGGCGCTGCTTGAAGCGCCTTTCTGGCTGTCCAGCGCACTGCTGACCCTGATCGGGCTGTTCGTCGCGTTCAGCTACGCCAGCGCGATCACCGTGCTCAGCCTGATTCTGCTCTCGCCGCTGCTCGCCGTGGCCGGCGTTGCGTACATCTTTCGCCCCGCCACGCGCACGCTGTGGGAATTGGAGCAACTGAGCCGTATTCGGCCCTTCGAATTGCTCTACGCGCGGCTGGCGCTGATCCTGGCGCTGAATATCGCGCTGGCGCTCGTTTTGCTCCTGGCGGCTTCTACGCAGGGATTCCAGGTGGCGCTCTGGCGGCTGCTCCTGGTCTGGTTTGGCCCGATGATCGGCCTGACCGGACTGGCGTTGTTCTGCACGGTGCGCTGGAGCACTGTCACGGGGGTGCTCATGTCTATGCTGGCATGGTGCGTGCTCAATGTCCTGGGTTGGCGCGAAGCGATCGTGAGCGCCCCCTTCGAATACCTCACGCCGCAGGCGCTCCTGGGCATCATCGAAGCGTCGAACATGCTGCTCGTCGTCGCGGCAACTGCGTTCACGGTGGGCGTTGCGCTTCTCCTTGCCGCCGGACGGTGGGTTGCACAATGGCGCTGACGATCCGCCGTCTGCGCAAGGGCTTTGGGGCGCAGATGGCGCTCCAAGACATTGACCTGACGCTGGGCGACGGGGTGGTCGCGCTGCTTGGCGCAAACGGCTCCGGCAAATCTACCTTGTTGCGCACGCTGGCGACGCTGAGCAGACCGGATGCGGGCGGCATCACGTTGGATGGATGGCATTACGGCGCGCACGAGCGTGAGTTGCGCACGCAGATTGGCTACCTGCCACAGGATTTCACGCTGCCCGACGACCTCACGCCCCGCCGATTGCTCACGTATCTGGCGACGTTGCGCGGTGCGCAGGCGGAGCGACTGCTGACATGGTTAGCCTTTGGCCCGCTCGTTGACCAGCCTGTGCGCACACTGTCATACGGTCAATTGCGCTTGTTAGGCGTCGCCCAGGCATTCCTGGGCAGTCCGCGTCTGCTCCTGCTGGATGAGCTGACGCGCGGGCTGGACTTCGTGGAGCGACAGCGCGCCTTTCGGCTGGTCACGCGCTACAGCCAGCTTGCCATCTTCAGCACGCACATTCCTGAAGATGCCGAAAGCCTCGCCGAGACGATCATTGTGCTCGATGCGGGGCGAGTCCTGTTTTGCGGGGCGCTCGACGCGTTCCGGATGCTGGCCGAGGGATGTGTACATGAAGTGCGCGCCGCAGCATCGGATGGAGCCAGGCTTGCGGCTTCTTGCCTGACAAGCCGTGTCACGCCTCAAGGCGAGCATGTGGCGCTGCGCGTTGTCGGCAAAGCGCCGTCGCGTGAAGCGCTGCCTGTTGCGCCGACAGCGGCGGATGCCTACCTGTGGCTGACGCGCGCCAACCGGAATCCCTGAGCGGTCGACTCCTTATCATAACGGCTGGCGGCGGGCGAGTAAAGCGCTGGGCTGGTCCCGTTGAAGAGATTCCTCACTCTTCACGGGGGTGGGGGTGGGGCAAGAACACCCCCTAACCCTGCCCTTCCCCCATTCAGAGGGAGAGGGAATAACCGGCGCTGGAAGCTCCTCACTTTTCACGGGGTGGGGGAGACAACTCTGAATCCTCACCAGGTTGCCGTACCAAGCAAGTGCAGGCTGCTTCCTGCTCTGTCCCCAAAGCCAACACCTTCTAAACACCTTCTGAACACGCCGCGCCTATCCTTCTGGACGAGAGGGAGAGGAGTTTGCGGCGTTTGGCCTAAGCGGCGACATCAGCGCGTGGCTGGCGGAACGCGGCGGCGGCGTGGGCGACATCACGACCGGCAGCGGCGCGCTGTACGACCGCGCGGCATGAGCGTGCGGACACCCCATCGTGAGTGACGGGGCGTTTTTATCGCCAGACTGCCCGCTCGCAGCGATCTTCGC
>JADZBY010000176.1 GCA_020851855.1 Anaerolineae bacterium | reverse complement strand
TGTATGGGCGCTGGATGGCGCTGGCGGCGTTGTTGGGCTTCTTTACCGTGGCGAGCAGCATCCTGTTGCTCGCCAATTCGGCGTTCATCATCGCCAGCGCCGCATTGCGCCCGCCCCTCGCGGAGCTTCAGATCGCCATCGTCGGCGTGCGCTTCTTCGGCATTGCGCGCGGCGTGTTCCGCTACCTGGAGCGCTACGTCTCCCACGAGGTGACCTTCCGGCTGCTGGCCCGGCTGCGCGTCTGGTTCTACACGGCGCTGGAGCCGCTTGCCCCGGCCCGGCTGATGGACTATCGCGGCGGCGACCTGCTGGCGCGCGTCGTGGCCGACATCGAGACGCTGCAGAACTTCTTTGGCCGGGTCATCGCGCCGCCCGCCGTGGCGCTGCTCACCGGCCTGATGATGCTCGCCTTCATGGGCCATTACCATCTGGCGCTGGCGGGCGCGATCCTGTTATTCCTGGCGCTGGGCGGAGTCGCCATTCCGGCGCTGACCGTGCTGCTGGCGCGTAGGCCGGGCCGCGCCCTGATCACGACGCGGGGAGAATTGAACGCGGCGCTGCTGGACGGCGTCCAGGGCGCGGCGGAGATCATCGCGTTTGGCGCGCAGGAACGGCACTTGGCCAGCGTGCGCGCCCTGAACGCCCGGCTTGCGGCGGAACAGCGCCGTATGGCCTGGACGGCGGCGTTGAGCGACGCGCTCGGCGTGCTGGTCAGCAACAGCGCCGTGATAATCATGCTCGTCGTGGCCATTCCGCTGGCCGCGCAGGCCCGGCTGACCGGCGTCGACCTCGCCGTGATCGCGCTCGCCACGCTGGCCAGTTTCGAGGCCGTGCTGCCGCTCTCGCTCGCCGCGCTGCACCTGGGCAGCAACCTGGAAGCGGCGCGCCGCCTGTTCGAGATCGTGGACGCCGCGCCTGCCGTGGTCGATCCACCCGTTCCTGCCGCAATCCCCACCGAGGCGGGCCTCAGCTTCCGCGATGTGCGCTTCGTGTATCCGGCGGCGCTCCCCCTTCGCCATGAGGGAGAAGGGGATCGGGGGGATGAGGGTCTTTCGCCCGCCCTGGACGGCGTGACGTTCGACGTACCGCCCGGCGCGCGTGTGGCCGTGGTCGGGCCGAGCGGCGCAGGCAAGAGCACACTCGCCCACCTGCTGTTGCGCTTCTGGGATGCGGCGGACGGCCAAATCTGCATCGGCGGGCGCGACATCCGCGACATGGCGGCGGACGAGGTGCGCGCCCGGATCGGCGTCGTGGCCCAGAACACGCACCTGTTCAACACCACCTTTCGCGAGAACCTGCTGCTGGCCCGCCGCGCCGCGACTCCTGCCGAGATCGAGGCCGCCGCGCGCGCCGCGCACATTCACGATTTCATCATGGCGCAACCGGCAGGCTACGACACGTGGATCGGGGAGATGGGCGCGCGGCTGAGCGGCGGGGAGCGCCAGCGGTTGGCCATCGCGCGGGCCATCCTGAAGGACGCGCCGATCCTGCTCCTGGATGAACCGACCGCCAACCTGGACGCCGCGACCGAGGCGGGCGTCATGGGCGCGCTTCTCGACCTGATGACCGGGCGCACGGCGCTCATGATCACGCACCGGCTGGTCAGCATGGACGCCTTCGACCGCATCCTCGTGCTGGACCGTGGCCGCATCGTGGAGCATGGCGCGCACGCCGAATTGCTCGCCGCAAAGGGCCTGTATCGCCGCCTGTGGGATTTGCAGCGCGAGCGCCTGGCCGAGGATCGCGCCTAGCCCCCGAAAAACGCCCGTTGCCACAGTTCCAGGTTGACCAGCCGCCAGATGATCTCCGTGCGGACGGCGCGGCCCCGGAAGTGCTCGTCCAGCAGCCGCCGGTAGGCGTCGGGCCGGAAATAGGGCCGTTGGCGCGCCGCCGGGTCGTAGAGCACCTCGCGCAGCCGCTCGCGCAGTGCGCCGCCAAACCAGGCCCGGATGGGCGTGCCGAACGGCTTTTTGGCCCGTGTCCGGATGCTTTCGGGCAGCGTGTCATCGATGGCGGCGCGCAGCACGTACTTGTTCTCCCGGCCACGCAGCGCGGGTGGGATGGTCCCCGCCACTTCCATCAGGATGCGGTCGAAAAACGGCACGCGCCCTTCCAGCGAGTAGGCCATCGATACCTTGTCCGCCGAGAGCAGCCCGTTGCCCGGCAGCCAGCGGTACATCTGCAAGAAATGCACCCGGTTGGCCAGATCGTCGTTTGGCGCGGCGTCGACCAGCGTCTCAAACGCTCGCGCCGCGTTGCCATTGGTTGGGAAGGCGAACAGCGCCCGCCGCAGCCCGTCGGAAAAAACCGTGCCGTCGAACGAGAGCACGCGGCGCAGGTGTTCCGGCTCGTCGGCCAGCCGGTCGTAGAGCGGCGGCAGCACGTGCGGCAGCGCGCCGAGCAGGCGGAAACGGGACAGGTACGGGTACAGGCCCTCGATGTGCGTGCCTAGCCACAGCCCGGCGCGCCGCACCGGTCGCGGCAGAAGGGCGCGCAGGCGGCGTTCCTGCGCGATGGCGATGGGCAGCGCCCGGTGCACCGGATAGCCGCCGAACAGCTCATCGCTGCCGATGCCGTTCAGCACCACTTTGACCGACTGCGCCGTGAGCCTGGACAGGGCCAGCAGCGACACCGCCGACGGATTGGCGTTTGGCTCGTCGTGGGCGTAGGCGTACTGCTCGGCAAACGCCCACCACTCGGCGGCGCTCAGCAGTAGCTCGTGGTGCGCGCTGTGGAAGGCCTGCGCCGTCTGGCGCGCCGCCTCAAGCTCGTTGTCGGTGTGCTGGCCGTCCAGGTAGCCGACGGTGAAGGTGTTGATGCGGCCCGGCTCATGGCGCGCCATCAGGCCCAGCATCGACGCCGAATCCACGCCGCCGCTCAGGAACAGGCCGAGCGGCACGTCGCTGCGCAGGTGTAGCCGCACTGCCTCGTCGAGCGTCTGGCGCACCTGGCCGATGATGGCGCGCTCGTCGCCGTTCACGGCGTTCGGCGCGTAACGCATCTGCCAGTGGCGAATCGTACGGGTCTGGCCGCCTTCCACGATGAGCGCCGTGCCCGGATCGAGCCGCCGCACGCCCTGGAACAGCGTCTCGCCGCCGACCATGAAGCCGAAGCTCATGTACGTATCCAGCGCGGGCGTGTTGAGTTCCTTGCGCACTTCCGGCCCATAAGCGAACAGCGCTTTGGCTTCGCTGGCGAAGACGAGCCTCGTCCCGGCCTGGGCCACGTACAGCGGTTTGATCCCGATGTGATCGACGGCCAGCGTCAGCCGCCCGCGCCGTGCGTCCCACAGCGCAAAGGCGTACATGCCGCGCAAGTGACCGAACAGGTCCAGGCCGTACTCTTCGTAGAGATGGACGACGGTTTCCGTGTCCGAGCGGGTGGCGAGCGTGTGGCC
>JADZBY010000175.1 GCA_020851855.1 Anaerolineae bacterium | reverse complement strand
CTGTTCGGCGTTTCCGCCATTGCGAACAGCGTGGATCGCGCTATACTCAGCCTCGTTTTCTCACCTATGATTAATGTAGAGGCCCATTTACCAAACGGTTATGAGCGGTGCGATGAAACGGGCGAGGCGCGTGAAAGCGAAGATTGCGGCCAGGAGTGCGATTCTGTCCCTGGCTGTCGTCGCCGCCGTGCTGCTTCTCGTGTCAGGCGGCGGTCTGGCGCTCGCTGCCCGGAGCACGCCTGTGAATCCGTCCGCCGCCGGAATCGGAAGCCAGATGACGCCCACACCCGCCGTACAGCCCGGCGCAGGCAGTCGAGATGGTGTCATCCCACCCTCGACCGGCGATCCCGCAACCGGGCCGATGCCGGGCGCAGGCGGCGATGCCCAAACCGGGCGCGTGACGGCCACCATCACCCTGGAAGGCCCCAGCGGCGCGGAGATCTTTGCCCGGCTCAGCCCCGGCGGCGCGGCGCACACCTCGCCGCGCGCCGCTTTGGCCGCCGCGTGGCAGGCGGTGCTCAACGCGCTCAGCCAGCAAAAGCTGATCGCCGCCCTGACCGGCCCGGACATCGGCGCGACGGTCATCGGCCAGAGCCGGTTGGCCGCGAACAGCGTCACCGTGCAGGTGGACGCCGCGATGATACCCGCCATTCGCCGCCTGCCCGGCGTGCGCTCGGTGACGGTCAACGTCCCGGAGAACACTGACCCGGTGTTCCCGCCGCGTGATCAGCTCGATCTTGGCCAACCGCCGCCCGGCGATCAACTCGACTAAACGACGCGCAACGTAAGCCGTGTGGTCCAATCGGCGCACGACATCGGGAGAAATGACGGCTGCCTGCGGGTACGGCTCGCAGCCCACCAGACCTGACAGACGCCGGCGGGCGCACCCGCCGAGCGGACTTCAAGCAATCAAGGGGGATACGTCGATGAAGGGGAAGCCCATCCGCCGCACTTGCCTCGTCCTTGCCGTCGCACTCATCGTCCTGGGCATTTCCGCCCTTCCCCTGAACAACGCCATATTCCGCGCTCAGGATGGCAAGGACGGCGCGCCGCCTCGCGCCGACCTGGACCCGATTTCGGGCAATGCTGGCCCATCGGCGGGTGAACTCACGGGCGAAGTGACCGTTTACATCCAGCTTGAGGCCGACCCGGTGGCCGTCGCTTTTGCCGAAGCGACCGGCGATGCCCAACCGCCCATGCAGCGCGCCGCCGTGTCCGCCGCCGCTGCCGCAGGCGAACGCCAGGCCGAAATCGTCCGCAGCGAGCAGGAGCAGGTCGAAGCGGCGCTCAGCGATCAGGGCGTCGATGTGCTTGCCCGCACCGAGATCGCGCTGAACAGCCTGATGGCCGTCGTCGATGCGGAGCAGATTCCCGACCTGACGGCCATTGACGGCGTGTTGGATGTGCTGGTCGAAGCGCCCAAACTGCCCGACAATACCACGAGCGTCCCGCACATCGGTGCGCCCGCCGCCTGGGCCGCCGGCTTCACCGGAGCCGGGCTGCGCATCGGCGTCATCGACACGGGCATTGACTACCGGCATCGCACCTTCGGAACGTGGGATGGCACACCCTGGACCGGCTTCAACCAGGGCGCGTCCGGCACGAAAGTGGTCGGCGGCTACGACTTTGTGGGCGACGGCTACACCGGTACGAACACGCCCATTCCCGACAACGACCCGCTCGACTGCAACGGCCACGGCACACACGTGGCGGGCACGGCGGCGGGCTACGGCGTCACGGCGGCAGGCGCGACGTATGCTGGCCCATGGTCCTTCGCCGCGCCGTTCGGGACCATGCGCGTCGGCCCCGGCGCTGCGCCGGAAGCGTCCCTGTATGCCCTGAAAGTGTTCGGCTGCAGCGGCTCGACGGCCCTCACCCCGCTCGCCATCGAATGGGCGGTGGATCCCAACCGGGACGGCAACCCGGCAGACCATCTGGACGTGATCAATCTGTCGCTGGGATCGACCAACGGCGCGGCGACGGATGCCAGCGCCGTGGCGGCGAACAACGCGGCTTTGCTCGGCGTCATCGTCGTGGCGTCGGCGGGCAACAGCGGCGACGCCTATTACGTGACCGGCTCGCCGGGCAGCGCGCCCTATGTCATCACCGTGGCCAACTCCGCCGAGATGCACCAGCTCGTCACGCCTGCCGGGGCATTCAGCGGCGTGCTCGCGGAATTTGGCGACCCGGTCTATGCGCCCATCACCGGGACGCTGCAACTGGTGAACGACGGGGCCGGCGCGGTCACCGACGCCTGCACGCCGCCGGTTGGCTTCACCGCCGGGAATATCGCCGTCGTGGACCGTGGTACGTGCACCTTCACCACAAAGGCGGCAAACGTCGACTCCGTAGGGGCCATCGGGATGATCACGTGCAACAACGTGCCCGGCGCGCCCTATATGCAGAGCAACAGCACGCCGCCCGTTGTGCTGACTCCGCCGTTCTTCGCGATGATGCTATCCCAGGCCGACTGCAACGCACTCAAAGCGGGCATGACGGGCGGTCTGCTGGCCGGCGCAACGGCCCAACCTGCCCCACAGGACCAGCTGAGCGGCGGGTCGTCGCGTGGTCCATCGCGCAGCACGGGCACGCTGGGCGGCTCCGGCATCACCCTCAAGCCGGACATCGCCGCGCCGGGGTCGATCATCACCTCGGCGCGGGTGGGAACCACAACCGGGGCGATATT
>JADZBY010000174.1 GCA_020851855.1 Anaerolineae bacterium | reverse complement strand
TTCCCGAATCTGGCCCCCGGCGGCTACATCGTCGAGTTCCAGCCGGGCGGCTTCAGCTTCTCGCCGCAGAATCAGGGCGGCGATGACACCCTGGACAGCGACGCCGACACCGCAACCGGGCGGACGGGCGTGATCACGCTGGCGGCGGGCGCGAACGACCAGACCGTGGACGCCGGCCTGGTCGACAGCAACGCCTTCAATATCGACAGCTTCGTCTGGCTCGATACGAACGGCGATGGCATCCAGGATGCGGGCGAGCCAGGCGCGGGCGGCGTGGTGGTGCGCTTGCTGCGCGATGGCCCGACGCCCGTCGTCGTGGGCACGTCGGTGACCGACCCGACCGGCAGGGTCATGTTCCTGAACCTGGCCCCGGGCGATTACTTCCTTGAGTTCGTGCAACCGGGCGGTTATGCGTTCTCGCCGGTTGACCAGGGCGGCGATGACGCCCTGGACAGCGACGCCGACGCCACGACCGGGCGGACGCCTGTCACGTCGCTTGTCGAAGGCAATGACTCGACGCTCGACGCGGGCCTGACCGGGCCGGCGCTGGCCACCCTGGGCGGCTCCGTGTGGGACGATAGCAACGGCAACGGCGTTCAGGATGCGGGCGAACCGGTCCGGGATGGCGTCACCGTGCGCATCTACACGCCGGGCGGCTTCCTGGTGGCGACGACGACCACGAGCGGCGGCGGCCTTTACAGCGTCGCGAACCTCGTGGCCGGCGATTACATCGTGGAGTTCGTCCCGCCGTCGGGCACGGGCCTTTCGCCGCAGGGCCAGGGCGGCGACCCGGCGCTCGACAGCGATCCGAACCCCGCCACCGGGCGCGCGACCGTCACGCTGACCGGCGGGCAGGTCACCGACGCCGTAGACGCGGGCCTGATCACCAGTGCGCCTGCCCCGACGGCTCCGCCGGGACCTGCGCCGGCCATCGCCATCTTTGACCCGGCGCTGAGTAAGATCGGCGTGCTGGAAGCGGGCGCGCTCGGCCTGCCCGGCGAGCGGGTGACATGGCTGTTCACCATCACCAACGTCGGCAGCGCAGCGGGCACGAACATCGTGCTGACCGATACGCTGCGGCCTGAGCTACGCATCGACTCCGCGGACATTGACCGGGGCACGGTCACGGTCAGCGGCCAGACGGTGACGTTCAGCCTGCCGTCGCTCAACCCTGGCGAGTCGGTCGCGGCGCGGGTGCGGACGACAGTCCTCAGCCGGCCCGACGGCAACACCATCGTGAACGAGGGCGTGCTGACGGGCACGGGCAGCGGCGGCGAGACGGTCCGGCGGACAGCGGCGGCGCAGATCAGCGTGCCCGGCGCGCTGCCGGCCACCGGCTACGCGCCCACGCCCGACAATGCGACGCCGGCAGCCCTGGTCGGGGGCGCGGCGGTCATCCTGGCGCTGGCCGGGCTGATCGCGCTGCGCCGGCGGCGGGCGCGGTAGTCGCTCAGTACAACTGCGCATGGCCCGGCGTGGAGACTCCGGGCCATGCGCTGAACACCTTACACCTTACACCTCACAGCCCCGCGCCGAATCGCGGGGCTGTGCCGTTTTCAGGCATCCTTTTCCAGCGCCTCTGTTTCCAGGTGCAGCCGGTGGAGCAGGCGGTGCAAGTGCGGCGCCAGCAGGATCGCCACGGACACCAGGAAAACGATGCCCGCAAACAGCGCGTAAAATGACGCGAACAGCTTGCCTGCAGTCGTCTGCAGCGGCGTAACCGGCCCCATGCCGCCCAGGATCATGGCCGCATTGAGGATGGCATCGATCCAGCTCATGCCCTCGAAGACCCGGTAACCGGTTGTACCCACCAGCCAGGATACCAGTACGAGCGCCATGGACGCGGCTGCGAAACGGCCAACACGCCGCAAGAATGCTGGCCACGGCAACAACGGCTGACGACGATGCTCGAACATGACACAGTGCCCCCGCGCGGATTCGCCACGGGCCGAATTTTGGCCCTCGATCTGCTTATACGTGTTTCCTGTACCGGACGTTACGCGCCGTCGTCGGACACAGCGCACCTCTAATCTCATTTCCGCCGCCGTTGACCTGCGTTATCATCGAGGCAACGTCCTCACGCGCCACAGAGAGCCTTGCCCCATGAAAGCCATGTCCTACGATTTTCGCTCGCGCCGCTCGATGGTTGCCGCACGGCGCGGCATGGTCAGCACCAGCAGCCCGCTCGCCGCCGGGGCTGGATTGGCCATCCTGCGCGCGGGCGGCAACGCGGCAGACGCCGCCATCGCCGCCGCCGCCGTCCTGAACGTGGTCGAATCGGCCTCGACCGGCATGGGCGGCGATTGTTTCGCCCTGTTCTTTGACGCAAACACCGGCCAGATCAGCGCCCTGAATGGCAGCGGGCGCGCGCCTGCCGCCCTGACGCCCGACGTCCTGAAGGGGCAGCGTGAGATCGAGCCGCACAGCGCCCACGCCGTGAGCGTGCCGGGCGCAGTGGCGGGCTGGGCCGATCTGCTGGCGCGACACGGGCGGCTGACGCTGCGCGACGTGCTGGCCGACGCCATCCACTATGCCCGCGACGGCTTCCCGGTCGGCCCGTTGTTCGGCGCGGCCTGGAGCCGGCTTGGCCCGTGGCTCGAGACGCGCCCCAATACCGAAGACTACCTGCCCGGCGGTAAAGCGCCCGCGCCGGGGCAACTCGTCCGGCTGCCGGGACTGGCGCGCACGCTTCAGGCGGTGGCCGAGGGCGGCCCGGCGGCGTTTTACACCGGACCGGTGGCCGAGGCCATCGTCTCGACACTGGCCGAGTTGGGCGGGTTGATGACGCTGGAAGACCTGAAGGCGCATCACTCGACCTGGGAGACGCCCATCCACACGAATTACCGGGGCATCGAGGTCTACGAGTGCCCGCCCAACGGGCAAGGGCTGGCCGCGCTTGAGGCGCTCAACGTGGCCGAAGGCTGGGAGCTTGCCGCGTCGCCCTGGGATTCGCCCGAACGGCTGCACCGCATGGTCGAGGCGATGCGGCTGGCCTTTGCCGATGCGCGCTGGTACGTCGCAGACAACGCCAGCGATCCCGCGCCGCTCGATTTCCTGCTGAGCAAAGACTACGCCGCACAACGCCGGGCGCTCGTCTCGCCTGACCGGGCCATGCAGCCGCCGTCGTATGGCGCGCCGCTGGCCGGTTCCGACACGGTTTACCTGACCGTGGTGGACGGCGACGGCAACGCCTGCTCGTTCATCAACAGCCTGTACATGGGCTTTGGCACGGGCATCGTGGCCAGGGGCACAGGCGTCTTTTTGCAGAACCGGGGCGCGCTGTTCAGCCTGGAGCCGGGCCACCCGAACCGCCTTGCGCCCGGCAAGCGGCCTTATCACACCATCATCCCCGGCATGTCGCTCAGGGATGGCGCGCTGTGGGCCAGTTTCGGCGTGATGGGCGGCTTCATGCAGCCGCAGGGCCATTTTCAGGTCCTGAGCGCCATGATTGACGACGATCTGAACCCGCAAGAGGCGCTCGACCGCCCACGCTTTTGCCTGATGGACGGCACGGCGGGGAGCGTTTTGGCGCTGGAAGAGGGCATCCCGGTGGCCACCATGGCGCGGCTGGCCGAGATGGGGCATACGGTGCGCCCGGTGAGCGGCGCGGGGCGTGGCCTGTTCGGCAGCGGCGACATCATCCGGCGCGACCCGGAAACGGGCGTGTTGTTGGGTGGGGCCGATCCGCGCAAAGACGGCGCGTGCGTGGGATTCTAGCAGAGGCGGACGAGGCAGGCCTCGTCCCTACACGCCGCCGTAGGGACAACGCCTGCGTTGTCCGCGTCCACCAACCACCCCAACGGACGAGGCAGGCCTCGTCCCTACGAGACGGCGTAGGGACAACGCCTGCGTTGTCCGCGTTTCACCAACAACCCCAACGGACGAGGCAGGCCTCGTCCCTACACGACCCGTAGGGACAACGCCAGCGTTGTCCGCGTCC
>JADZBY010000173.1 GCA_020851855.1 Anaerolineae bacterium | reverse complement strand
GGCCGACGCCGTCGAGTTGGAATTGAAAGTGAAGGGATAAAGGAACATGGCCGACGATTCGACGCGGTCATCCGAGCCGCAACCGGGGGGCTGCTTGTTCTCCATACTGAATGCGCTGGTGCGGGGCATCTTGAATCTGCTAGGGCTGGGCGTGCGCGGCGCGCGGGCGACCATCATCCCGCCGGACGCGCGCTACCGGGAGTTCGTCGACGCCTGGGTATCCGAGCGGCTGGCGGCGTGGCTGCACGAAACGCGCTCCGAGATCGACATGGACCAGGCGCGCCTCGTGCTGATGGGCGAGGCAGAACGTTTCCCGGCCCAGGCCGCGATGTTGCGCCAGACCCTTCTCGACGCCAAAGTCACGTTCTCGCAGCGCGACGGCAAGCAGTACCTTGAGATCGAGGCCTACATGGCCCCACGCCAGACCAACGGCAGGCAGCCGCAGGTCCTGCGCTGGCGGGCCGAGCGTGAGATCGCCTGGCCGGAGATTCCCGACGACGTGCGGGAACGCCTGATCCGCAGCCGCGAGCCGGTGACGCTGGGCTATGCCATCCCACAGTAGGCCGGGGATCACACACAACCGGTTGAGTTAAGAGAGGGAGCGACGCCGCCGCATGTTTCCAGGGTCATTGCTGCCGCTGGTCGGTGTGGGACTGCTATTTGTCGGGGCGCTGCTGTTCTGGGCCGCCATCCAGAACTGGCTGGCGGATATCCTGGAGCGCGCCGCAGAGCGCCTGGGCAGGCTCGCGTATGCCGCCCAGACCGCGCTCGTCGTGCTCGACCGGGCCATGGTCAACGGCCAGCGCGTGTATCTGGCCACGATGCGCGCCCTGTTCCGCAGCCGGACCAGCGACGCGCAGGAACAGGTCGAAGAGGTGCGGCAGGTGCGGCGCGACGACCTGCCCGCCGATATTCGCGACAAACTGGACCGGGGCGAGTTGCTCCAATACGAGCTTTCCGTCGGTGCGATGAAGGTGCAAGAGAAGCATGTGCCCACCTATCGACTGGTTGTCCGACGCGCGGAGTAAGAACGAGAGCGATCAGCCCGCCGAGAACCTGGGCGAGCGGCTGACGCTCTTCCATCCGGAGCCGCCGCGCCGCCGTCTGGCCGATCTGGTGGTCGGCGCAGAGACGGAGCGGCAACTGCGCACGGCGCTGGCCAAGATCAAGTACCACAACCGGCTGTACCGCGACTGGGGCCTGGAAACCGTGCACCCCGAAGGGCGCAGCGTGGCCATCAACCTGTACGGCCCACCCGGCACGGGCAAGAGCTTCGCGGCGGAAGGCATCGCGCAGCACCTGGACCGCCCCGTCATCCGCATCGACTACGCCCAGATCGAGTCGCGCTTCGTTGGCGACACGCCCAAGAACATCGTCGCGGCCTTCGACGCGGCGAAAACATCCGGCGCGGTGCTCTTCTTTGACGAGGCCGATTCGGTGCTCAGCCGCCGCGTGACGAATATCACCCAGGCGGCGGATTACGGCGTGAACGTCTCGCGCAGTACGCTGCTCCTGCAACTGGACAACTTCGAAGGCGTCGTGCTCTTCGCCACCAACCTCGCCTCGAACTACGACGCGGCCTTTGTGCGGCGTATCCTGGCCCATGTGTACTTCGGCCTGCCCGACGAGGCGGCGCTGGTCCGGCTGTGGCGCTATCACCTGCCCGCGCAGATGCCGCTCGGTCCGGGCGTCGAGGCGGCGACGCTTGCCGCAAAGAGCGCCGGGCTGTCTGGCGGCGACGTGCTCAACACGGTCATCTTGGCCGCCGCGAGCGCCGCCGAGCGCGAATCGCCGCGTGTGGACATGGGCGACTTCGAGGGCGCATTGGCCCAGGTGCGGCGCGCCAGGCAGGAAATCGGGCGCTCTCCCTATGCGCCGCTGGAATGGGTAGAATCCGGCCCGGACCGCGAGCGTGAAGGGGGAACGTGACCACATGATTGAAGTCGCCATCCAGATCGAGGGCCAGAACGGGCTGAACTGGCCGCGCTGGCAGAACATCGTCCGGCTGGTTGAAGACGCCGGTTTTGCGGGCCTGTTTCGCTCTGACCACTACACCAACCAGGACCCGCCCGATCTCGATTCGCTGGAACTGTGGGTGTCGCTGACATGGCTGGCGGCGAACACGTCGCGCATCGCCTTCGGGCCGCTGGTGACGCCGGTATCCTTCCGCCAGCCGACGATGACGGCGCGCATGGCGGCGGCGGTGGACGACCTGTCCGGCGGGCGTTTGACGCTCGGCCTGGGCGCAGGCTGGCAGGCGCGCGAGCACACGAATTACGGCTGGGATTTGCTCGATATTCCGGGCCGCTTTGCCCGCTTCGAAGAGGGCTTGCACATCATCAGCCGCCTGTTGCAGCGCGACGAGCCGCTCACCTTCGAAGGCCGCTACTATCAGACGCGCGACGCGGTGCTCTTGCCGCGCCCGGTGCGCCCCGGCGGCCCGCCCATCCTGATCGGCGGCTCCGGGCCACAGCGCACACTGCCGCTGGTGGTCAACTATGCCCAGGAATGGAACGCCGTGTTCTCGCCGCCGGAGAAAGTCCGGGAGTTGAACGGCGTGCTGGACGGATTGCTGGAAAAAGCGGGCCGTGGGCCGTCCGAGGTGAAGCGCTCGATGATGACCGGCTGCGCATTCGGGCGCGACGAAGCCGAGGTCGAGCGCAAACTCGGCCTGCGGCGGGCGCGCTCGCACGGCGGCGAGTTCGATCCGCGCACGCGGGGCATCGTCTTCGGCACGCCCGATATGGTCGTGCAACAACTGGGCGAATTTCACGAGGCCGGGCTGCACCGGATCATGCTCCAGTGGCTCGACCTGGATGATCTCGACGGGCTGGAAGCGATGGCGGCGCGCGTATTGCCGCAGCTGAGGTAAGCAGGCGCGCCCCGCGCTGAAACACGGGGCTGAAATACGAAGCCCTACGGGCTATAGGCGTATTCCAGCCCGTCAGGGCTTTGTAGGCTCAGCCCGGCGCTTCGCATCATTGTCTAGAAGCTGTTAGGAATTTTGAGCCTCACCCCTGGCCCCCTCTCCGCGCAGAGTACCTCGTAGAGAGGGGGAACGGTGTGGGTCTGCATACCCTCTGGGAATCTATCACGTCCGGGCATGGCGATCCGGCGAAGGCGCTCCCGATATGTGACATTCTTCCCGGCGCATGTGACCACCTGCACCCGTGATAGGTGGTACACTACGAGGGATGTAGTGTTTCTTTTCAATAGTGGAGGACCCTTATTATGCCCACGGACTGGACCACGCACTTCGCCAGCCGCACGCGCTATATCAAGGCTTCCGTGATCCGCGAGCTGCTCAAGATCGCCGCCCGGCCCGAAGTGATCTCGTTCGCCGGTGGCCTGCCCGCGACGGAAACGCTTCCCGTGGATGCCATCACCGACGCCTGCAACAAGATTCTGTCCACCTGCGCCGACCGCGCCCTGCAATACGGCCCGACCGAGGGCCACTATCCCCTGCGCGAAGCCATCGCGGAGACGTACCGGAAGCGCGGCGTGCCCTGCACGGCGGAAAATGTGCTCGTCACCACCGGCAGCCAGCAAGGCCTCGACTTCGTCGGGCGGGCGCTGATCGACCACGACGACCGCATCGTCATCGAAGAGCCGACCTACATCGGGGCCATCCAGGCGTGGCGACCGTGCGGCCCGCAATTCGTCGGCGTGCCGATGGACCACGACGGCATGATCATCGACCGGATCGACCTGAGCCAGCCCTTCAAGCTGCTCTACCTGCTGCCCAACTTCCAGAACCCGTCCGGCGTGTCGCTCTCGGAGCCACGGCGGCGGCAGGCGGTCGCGCTGGCGCACCGGCACAAGTTCGTCATCGTGGAAGATGACCCATACCGCGCCCTGCGGTACTCCGGCGTGGATGTGCCCGCCATCCTCGAGATCGAAGCGGCCATGCTCGGCAAGGACTGGAACGCGCAGGGCCGCGTCGTGCACCTGGGCACGTTCTCGAAGGTCATGGCTCCCGGCCTGCGCGTGGGCTGGATGATTGCGCCGACGGAAGCGCTGCGCATGTTCGTGCTCACCAAACAGGGCGCGGACCTGCACAGCTCGACGCTGACGCAGTACATCGCCAACGAGCTATTGCGCAACGGCACGGTTGAGAACAACTACCCGCGCCTGGTCAGCATCTACCGCGAGCGCCGCGACGCCATGATGGAAGCGCTGGGCGCGCACGTCGGCGCGCGTGGCACGTGGTCGTACCCGGAAGGCGGGCTGTTCATCCTGCTCACGCTGCCCGGCGTGAACACGCAAGACCTGCTGGCGCGCGCGCTGGAGCGCAACGTGGCCTTTGTGCCGGGCGATGCGTTTTACCCGGATGGGCGCGGGCTGGAGTCGATGCGCTTGAACTTCTCGTGTATGCCGCCCGACAAGATTCACGAGGGCATTCGCCGCCTGGGCGAGCTTCTGGGCGAAACGCTGCCCGCCGACGCGGCGATGGCGGCAGGCTGACGGCTGATCCGGTAAAAAGGGGCCGAATGAGCGATCATCCAGAGCAACTCAAGACGGCGCGCAGGGTCGTCCGCATCGTGGGCGCGCCGGTGGACCTCGCCCAAAGCCGGCGCGGGACCGACATGGGACCAAGCGCGCTGCGTTATGCCGGGCTTGGCCCACGCCTGGGGCGGCTCGGTTACGCCATCCACGACTGCGGCAACGTCCGCGTGCCCGTCGTGGAAGAAGTCATCGAGCACGAGACGCGGCCTCTGGGTGAAGGCAACGCCTATCATCTCGAGGCCGTCGCGCATGTCTGCGGGGCCATTTACGAGGCAGCGGCGGACTGCATCGGGCCGGACGAGCAGGCGGTGTTCCTGGGCGGCGACCACAGCATCAGCATCGGCACGGTGGCGGCGATGGGCGCGCGGGCGAACATCGGCGTGTTGTGGATCGACGCCCACGCCGATTTCAACGTACCCGAAACATCGCCCAGTGGCAACATCCACGGGATGCCGGTGGCGGCGCTGCTGGGGCAAGGGCCAAGCGCACTGACGGCCATCGGGACGCGCAGCCGCCTGCAGCCGGGCCGCATCGCCATGATCGGCCTGCGCGACCTCGACCTGCACGAACGGGCGCGCCTCGTGCAGAGTGGAATCGGCATCTTCACCATGACCGACGTGGACGAACACGGCATCGGGGACGTGACGCGGCGCGCGCTGACCTTCCTCGGCCCGGTGGACCGCCTGCACGTCAGCCTGGACATGGACTCGCTCGACCCGGAAATCGCGCCGGGCGTCGGCACGCCCGTTTCCGGCGGGCTGACGTACCGCGAAGCGCACCTGCTCATGGAAATCCTGGCGGCGACGCGGCAGGTTAGCTCGCTCGACATCGTGGAGATCAATCCCATCCTCGACGTGCAGAACCGCACGGCGCGCATGGCGGTCGATCTGGCGGCCAGCCTGTTTGGCCAGCGCATCCTGTGAAGGGACACCCTTGTTTGACGTGGTCAGCGACTCCGCCCTGCGCCTGATCCTCACCGCGCTGCTCGTCGCCTGGG
>JADZBY010000172.1 GCA_020851855.1 Anaerolineae bacterium | reverse complement strand
CGCCAGGGCTTTGTACACTCAGCCCGGTTGCTTCTGAACTTTCACAGATAAGTACGGATCATCGCCCGGACCTGAAGGTCCAGGCTGAACCTACAAAGCCCTTCGGGCTGAGGGCAAATTCCAGCCCGCCAGGGCTTTGTACACTCAGCCCGGTTGCTTTAGCGCCGGGCACGCCAGACGTTGCGCATCACGATAAGTCCATTAGCGCCGGGCACGCCAGACGTTACGCATCACGATGTGAAGTCCGTCAGCGCCGGACGATGCGCCCCCTACTCCCCCAACCTCTCCACATACACGCTGACCGCCCGGCTGAGAAACTCCGGCAAATCCGGGTGCATGGCCTTGAAGTTGGCGATGAAGTCCGGGTGCTCGTTGTACATCTGCCCCAGCCCGCGCAAGATTTCCGGCGTCGGCTCGTAGAAGTAGCGCAGGTGCTGATGCCAGCGCGCCATCACCGCCTGCGCCTCGGCGCTGGCCGGGCCGTGCGGCATGGCGGCGATCAGGTCGTTATAGACGGCCATGCCTTCTTCCCCGATCTTCTGTTTGTCCTGCGCCGTGTAGCTCTTCCAGCGGCGCTGCGACTCGCGGACCTTGTCCTGATCCCAGTCCGGATGCTTCTCCGCGATCTCGCGCTCGTATTCTTTCTGCTTCTCCTCGCTGAAGCCCGCGAAGAGGTTCTTCTTGGTCATGGTGATTTCTCCTGCCAGGTGCATAATCGTGCTATCGACGGTCTGAACGAGCGTGCGCAGGCGCTGGATGCGCTGCTCAAGCGAGTCGCGGTGCTGGCGCAGCGCCGCCAGAAGGTCGAACGCCGGGCTGTTCAGGATGTCCTTGATCTGGAGCAGCCCGAGGTCCATCTCCCGGAAGAACAGGATTTGCTGGAGCGCCAGCAAGCTCTCGTCGCCGTAGTAGCGATACCCGTTGTCGCCCACAGCGGACGGCTTGAGCAGCCCGATCTCGTCGTAGTAGTGCAGCGTGCGCACGCTGACCCCGGCCAGATCGGACAGTTGCTTGACGGTGTACACGTGCTCCCTCTCCGCCCTTGCTCCCTCATTCGCGCCAATCATAAACCCTGACGTTACGTGAGGGTCAAGAGGGAATCGGGGCGCGTTTCCGGTTCAACTATGTGCCCGGCGGGCCGTTCTCGTTAAAATCGTGCGCGGCGAAAAAGAGATACGAGCGGGTAAGCGCCATCGCACGCTGCACAGCACGGCATGGCGCACCACGAATAAGGAAAAGAACTCATGGGAACCCTGTTCGCAGGCGGCAGCGTCATCAACGCCAGCGGCACAGTCCGGGCGGATGTATTGATCGAGGGCGAGCACATCGCGCTCATCGCCCCGACCATCGCCCGCGAAGGTCACCGCGTCATCGACGTGAGCGGCAAGTACCTGATGCCCGGCGGGGTCGACGTTCATACGCACTTTGACCTGCCGGTCAGCGGCACGGTGGCCAGCGACGATTTCACCACGGGCGGGCGGGCGGCGGCCTTTGGCGGCACGACGACGCACATCGATTTCGCCATCCAGACGCGCGGCCAGAGCCTGCGGCAGGCGCTCGACGAGTGGAAGGGCAAGGCCGAGGGCAAAGCGACCATCGACTATGGCCTGCACATGACCATCGTGGACCTGCGCGACGAGGTCGCCGCCGAGATTCCGGCCATGGCCGAGGCGGGCGTGCCCAGCCTGAAGCTGCTCATGGCCTACAAGGGCGGCGTCATGGTCGACGACACTACCATGTTCCGCGTCATGCAGATGGCGGCCAAACACGGGATGCTGGTCATGGTCCACGCCGAAAATGGCGACGTGATCGCCGACCTTCAGGCCCAGCTTTTGCGCGAGAACAAGACCGACCCGATGTACCATCCACGTAGCCGCCCGGCGGCGCTGGAAGCGGAAGCCACCAACCGCGCCATCACGCTGGCCGAGGTGGCGGGCTGTGACCTGTACATCGTGCACATGACGTGCGAGGGCGCGGTCGAGGCGCTGCGGCGTGGGCGGGCGCGTGGCCTGCCGGTCATGGGCGAGACGTGCGTGCAATACCTGTTCCTGACCGCCGACGATCTGGCGCGGCCCGGCCACGAGGGCGCGAAATTTGTGTGCTCGCCGCCGTTGCGCACTATCGCGGACCAGAATGCCCTGTGGAATGCCCTGCGCGACCGCACCCTGCAGGTCATCTCGACCGATCACTGCCCGTTCTGGTACGAGGGCGGCGTCAAAGGGCGTCCGGCGGGCAAAGAGCTTGGCCGGGGCAATTTCACGCGCATCCCGAACGGCCTGCCCGCCGTCGAGGACCGGCTCAAGATGGTGTGGCACTTCGGCGTGAACGCGGGCCGCATGGACGCCAACCGCTTTGTCGAGGTCATGTGCACCAACCCGGCGCGCGCCTTCGGGCTGTACCCGCGCAAGGGCGAGATCGCCGTGGGCGCGGACGCCGACATCGTGGTCTGGGACCCGAACCGGCTGGAGCGCATCAGCGCCGTATCGCATCACATGGCGGTCGATTACAACGTCTTCGAGGGGCGCGTCGTGCGCGGCGGGCCGATCATGGTCTATTTGCGCGGCGCGCCGATTGTGGACGGCGACAGGTGGCTGGGCGCGCCCGGCAGCGGCCAGTTCTTGAAGCGGGGCGTGCGCGCGCCGGTCCTGTGAGCCGGAGAAAACAAAATGGGCCAGTCGGATTGACCGGCCCATTTCATTTGGAGTTGCGGGGGAAGGATTCGAACCTTCGACCTCCGGGTTATGAGCCCGACGAGCTGCCACTGCTCTACCCCGCGAGAAGGAGTATACCAGACGGGGGAAGCCCTGTAAAGGCTCATTCTGCCGGTCCGGGACAAATGCATCAGACCGAAAGGATTAACATGGTGTAGG
>JADZBY010000171.1 GCA_020851855.1 Anaerolineae bacterium | reverse complement strand
CGGCTGCTGGTCGAGGCGGCAGAACCGCTGGCGGCGCGCGCCGAAGACAGACCGCCCAGGCCGGACGAGCCGTTCATCCGCCGCCCGCAGGCCATTCTACGCCGGGCATGGTTATCCCTTCTGCACGGGCTGGCGGTCGTCGGGGAAAACGTCGCCGAGGGCGAACGGCTGGCGCGTGAAGCCGATGGTCTGGCGCGGGCGCTGGTGGCCAGGCTGGGCGGCGCTCCGGATTTCGGCGCGCAGTTTGAGGCCGTGGTGACTGCGAGCGACGGCTTCCGTATCCTGGCCGCGAAACTGCCCGAAGACCCGGCCCGGCGTGGGCTGGTGGTGCGCGGCCTGAATCCCGGCGATGGGCCGGCGCAGGTCGCCGTGCGGCCCTGGCGGCGTTTCGCGCTGGCGCACGTGCTCGGCCTGGACGAAACCCCGACCGGCGGCGCGCTGGCCGTCGATCCCAACGGTGCGATCCGGTTTCGCGCCGCGCCGGGGCGTATCGTGAGCTTCCTGTTCACCGACGAGCCTCTGCCGGCGGCCCCCGATCATGGCCCGCGTGGGTGACTCCTGGTAACATCGCCGGCGGCTTCGCGGCACGTACAATCGCACTTGGCGCTTCGTGCTAGAATGGCTCCCAGGAGAGATGCCCTGTGAACCGATTCCCCGCGCGCGCCTTGTTGTTCGTCGTCTTAATCCTCGTGGCGGCCTGTGGACCCAGCCTGACGCCTGTCCCGACGCGCGGCCCACTGCCCACACTCGCGCCCGGCGTACGTCTGCGCCCCGGCGAACCGGTCAGCGTGGAGAATGCGCCGCGCCTGGCCTCAATCGGCAACCTGATCGGGCACAGCGCCACGGTGAACCAGTTCGCCTTTGCGCCGGCGGGCCGCTGGGTGGCCACCCGCGACGGCCTGGGCGACACCCTGCTCTGGGACCTGGAAGCCGACTCGCGCCCGCTCACGCTGAGCCGTGAGGATGCGTCGTACGTGTTCTTCACCGGCGCGGGCGAATCGCTCGTCACCATCTCGCCGGAACACGGCTTGCGCTTCTACGACACAAGCACCGGCCAGATGGACAGCAGCGCGCCCGGCAACCCGGTCCAGACCGTTACAGCGGCGCAATCCGCCGATCGCCTCACGCTGGCGACGGGCGGGATCAGCGGCGACGTGATCGTCTGGGACCTGAGCAGCCGCCAGCCGACGTGGCGCGCGCCGGAGACGGCCAGCGCAGGCGGCGGATCGGTGCGTGCCCTGGCCTTTTCGCCGGACGGCGCGCGCCTCGCCGGCCTGGTGAATGCGCAGGACGGCATCGCGCTCATCATCTGGGACGCGGCGACCGGCGAGCCAGCCATCACGAAGTCCTTCCTGAGCCAGGATCAGCCGTGGCGGGTGCTCTATTCGCCGGACGGCACGATGCTCGCCCTTGCCTTCAGCGCCGAGGTGCGGATGCTGGACAGCGCCGACCTGTCGCTGCGTTACTCGCTGGCCAGCGCGGACCTCGCGGCGGACCGGTCGATGGTCTTCTCCCCTGACGGGCGCTTTTTCGCGGCGACGGGCACGAGCGATGTGGTGTACGTCTGGACGGCCAGCGATGGCAAACCGGCGGCGGGCCTGCAAGGGCAGCGCGGCGCGGCCACCCACCTTTCGTTCTCGCCCGACAGCGCCCTGTTGCTGACCACCAGCGCCATCCCCGCCGCCGGGGCGTCGGTCTGGCCGACGGCAGCCTTCACGCCAGGCGCGACGGCCTATCCGCACGGGACCATCGCGGGTGAAGGCAACGGGATTCTGGTCGGGGCGTGGTCGCCGGATGGGCGAATCGTCGCGCTGGCCGAGGCAAGCGGCGCGGTCATGTTGTGGGGCGTTCCCGGTGGGTGAACAGGGCACATTTCCAACCTGATTCTTGCGCGCTTTTGGTACACTTAGAAATTACGACCTGCGAGAGAACGGAGACGGAGAATGTCAGCTCCGGCAACGGATGAGCGCCTGATCGCGGCGCGCGCCGATTTCCCGATTTTGGCCACCGACGTGCGGCCCGGCGTACCGCTCGTTTACCTGGATAACGCCGCCACGACGCAAAAACCGGCGTCGGTGATGGCGGCGATGGACGACTATTACGAGCACCTCAACTCGAACGTGCACCGTGGCGTGCACACCTTCAGCGAGAAAGCCACCGCCGCCTACGAGGGCGCGCGCCGCAAGGTCCGCGACTTCATCCACGCCGCCTCGTCGCACGAGATCGTGTTTGTGCGCAATGCCACCGAGGCGATCAATCTCGTGGCGCACGCCTGGGGCCGGGCGAATCTGAAGCCGGGCGACGAGATTCTCGTCAGCGAGATGGAGCACCACGCCAACATCGTGCCCTGGCAGCTCGTAGCCGCGTACACAGGCGCGGTGGTGAAGCCAGTGGCCATCACCGAACAGGGGCGCATCGACCAGGACGCCTACGCGCGGGCGCTCGAATCGGGCCGCGTGAAACTGGCGGCCATCGCGCACGTCTCAAATGTGCTGGGCACGATCAACCCGGTCGCGGACATGGCGCGAAAGGCGCACGATGCGGGCGCGCTGGTCATGGTCGACGCCGCGCAGAGCATCCCGCACATGCCGCTTGACGTGCAGGCGCTCGGCGCAGATTTCGCCGCCTTTTCCGCGCACAAGATGGTCGGCCCGACGGGCATCGGCGTATTGTACGGCAAGCGCGCGCTGCTGGACGCCATGCCGCCCTTCCTGGGCGGCGGCAGCATGATCGATACCGTCAGCTTCGAAAAGACGACGTTTGCCGCCGTACCCGCGCGCTTTGAGGCCGGGACGCCTGCCATTGCCGAGGCGGTCGGGCTGGCGGCGGCCATTGACTACCTGAGAGGCGTCGGGATGGAGACGATTCACGTCCACGAGCGCGCCCTGATCGGGTATGCCATGGAAGGGTTGTCCACCATCCCCGGCCTGCGCATGATCGGCCCGCCGCCCGGCGAGCGCGCGGGGCTGGTCGCCTTTGCCCTGGACAGCGTTCACCCGCACGATCTGGCGCAAGGGCTGGACGCCGCCGGGATCGCCGTGCGCGCCGGGCATCACTGCGCGATGCCGCTCCACACGCGCTATGGGCTGGGCGCGACGGTGCGCGCCAGCTTCTACCTGTACAATACCTTCGAAGAAGCCGACCGGCTCGTCGAAACCGTGGAGAAGACGCGGGCCTTTTTCGCCCGCTAGACGCTGACTCTTGTCTCCCCTGGCCTCGCCCGCGCGGTCGAGCGACCAGAGGGAAAGGAATGTGCCGTTATGGATATGTACCGTGAAGCCATCCTCGATCACAGCCGCGAGCCGCGCAACTGGGGACGGCTCGATCCGGCGGATATCAAGCACGAGGAGAAAAATCCGCTGTGCGGCGACCGGCTGGAGCTGACTCTGCGCGTGAAGGACGGGCGAATCAGCGAAGTAGGCTGGGACGGCGAAGGCTGCGCCATCAGCAAGGCGTCCGCCTCGATGCTGGGCGAGACGCTCATCGGCAAGACGCTCGAAGAGGCGCGCGCCATCAGCAAAGAGGATATCCTCGACCTGTTAGGCATCGAATTGGGGCCGGTGCGGCTCAAGTGCGCGCTGCTCTCGCTCAAGGTGCTCAAAATCGGCGCGTATGGCCTGGCCGGCTGGCACGCTGACGACGAAGACGAAGAGTAGTCGAGCCGCGTGTAGGGTCAGAGGTGGGACGATGAGCGATGTGACAATCACGATCCGGCTCCCGGAAGAACTGATAGAGCGTGCACGGGCTGCCGGGGTGACTGAAGCCGACCAGGCGGCTTTATTGGCCGAAGCGGTGGAGCGCGAGATTGTTCGGCGCGAGACGGCTGCTGCGCTGCGACAACTGGCGGAACGAATGAGCTTGTCGGAAGGAAAGCGCCCTACTCCAGAGCAGGTGAACGAAGCATTGCGTGCGATACGCGCGGATATGATCGACAATGGGGACCTGCGTCCAACCGCAGACGACACCTTCACCTCGATGCTCTTTCAGTTATGGTCCATGCCGGATGACTTCAAACCGAGTACGGAAGCGATCCAAGCCGAGATTGAGGCTTACTGGGCGATGCAATCCAGTTCGAGCCGCCCTGAGACGACATGATCCGTGCCGTGGTGGACACGAATCTGATTTCCGGACTCTTCTGGGATAAGACGCCGGGCTTGCTTCCTGGACATTCTCGGCAGGGCAGAACACCGTCCGTGACGCCCAGCAGCGCCGGTAATACCTGCCTTGTGGTACAATAACTAAGATTTGCCGTGGGTGAATGGGTTTGGGGAGCATAATGTGGATAAAAGCCAGCAGCAAAAGCATCTGATCGACGATAATCTTGAAAGCGATACGACGCTGGATGCCCTCGATGCGCTCGATTCACCGAACTATGAGCAGGTCACCCATCACTGGATCGTCATGCGCCAGTCGAATACGTGGCGTCCGCCGACCGATGTGTTCGAGCTAGAGGACCGGCTCGTCGTGCTTGTCGAGGTGGCCGGGATGCGCGATGGCGAGTTCAACGTCGTGTTGCAGGACCGCCGGCTGGTGATCAGCGGCGTGCGGCGGCGCGCCGTGCGTGAGCGCATGGCCTTTCACCAGATGGAAGTGCGCTATGGCGAGTTCCGCACCAGCGTGAATTTGCCCTGGCCGGTCGACCGCGAGCGCGTCTTGGCGACGTACAAGGACGGCTTCTTGCGCGTCGAGCTGCCCCGTTCGGTTGCGCAGCAGGTACACATCGTCGCCGTCGATATTGAGCAGGACAGTCACACGGACCAGGATTCGGATTAACAGGTAGCAATGGCCGACCGCAAGAAGCAGCCCGCGAGCACAGCAGAAGAACTCCTGCAATCAGTGACCATTGCCGACGACGAGCAGGACGTGATCCTGAAGTCGGAGGAGCCGATTGAGGCGGACAGTGGTCCGCGTGTCCCCGAGGAATTGCCGATCTTGCCGCTGCGCGGCCTGGTCGTCTACCCACAAACTGCCATGCCGCTCAACATCGGGCAGCCGCGCTCGGTGCGCCTCGTCGATGAGGTCGTCGCCGGGGACCGCCTGATCGGCCTGGTCGCCTCGAAGAATCCCGAGCTTGAGACGCCGGGACCCGAAGACATCTACCAGATCGGCACGATGGCCGTCATCCTGCGCCTGTTCCGCGCGCCGGACGGCACGATCCGCCTGCTGGTCCAGGGCCTCGCGCGCATCCGGGTGGACGGGTACACCAGCCAGGAGCCGTTCCTCAAGGCCAACGTGACGCACATCCCGGAGAGCGTCGAAAAGGGCATCGAGGTGGAAGCCTTGATGCGCAACGTGATCGACCAGTTCACCAAACTGGCCGATCTTGTGCCCAGCATCCCCGGCGAGCTGATCACGTCGGCGCTCAACGTCGAGGACCCGCTCCAGCTGGTGTACGCCATCGCCACGTACATCCGCCTGAGCCTGGAGAATTATCAGAAGATTCTGGAGCTAAATAGCGTCGTCGACAAGCTCCGGCTGCTGATGAACATCCTCAACAAAGAGATCGAGGTCCTGGAGCTAGGGCGCAAGATTCAGACCGAGGCGCAGACCGAGATCGAGCGCGTCCAGCGCGAATACTTCCTGCGCGAGCAGCTCAAGGCCATCCGCCGCGAGCTGGGCGAGGAAGACGATCAGGCGGTCGAGGTCGAAGAGTTCCGCCAGCGCATCGAAGCGGCCAAGATGAGCGAAGAGGCGGCGCGCGAGGCGACGCGCGAACTGGAGCGCATGGCGCGCCTGTCCCCGGCGTCGGCGGAATACGGCGTGATCCGCACCTACCTGGACTGGCTCACCAGCCTGCCGTGGCAGAAGCGTACCGACGACAACCTGGACATCGCGCACGCCCGTAAGGTGCTCGACGAGGACCATTACGGCCTCAAGGACATCAAAGAGCGCATCCTGGAGTTCCTGGCCGTGCGGCGGCTGCGCACGGAGCGCTTTGGCAAGTCCTTCGAGCGCGTCATCCAGGCGGAAAACAGCGTCCGGCGCGACCGCGAAGGCGCGATCCTGTGTTTTGTCGGCCCGCCGGGCGTCGGCAAAACGTCGTTGGGCGCGTCCATCGCGCGGGCGATGGGCCGCAAGTTCACCCGGATGAGCCTGGGCGGCGTGCGCGACGAGGCCGAGATTCGCGGCTTCCGGCGCACGTACATCGGGGCCATGCCGGGCCGTATCATCCAGACCTTGCGCCGCGTCGAGACGCACAATCCCGTCATCATGCTCGACGAAGTCGACAAGCTGGGCCGCGACTTCCGGGGCGATCCGGCGGCGGCGCTGCTCGAAGTGCTCGATCCGGAGCAGAATCACGAGTTCCGCGATCACTACCTGGACATCGCCTTCGACCTGTCCGAAGTGATGTTCATCACGACGGCCAACGAGCTTGACCCCATCCCCGGCCCGCTGCGCGACCGGATGGAGATCATCACGCTCTCCGGTTACACGGAACAGGAAAAGCTGGAAATCGCGCGGCAGTACCTTGTCCCGCGCCAGATCCGCGAGAACGGCCTGCGCCCCGGCGAAGTGAAGTTCACCGACGACGCGCTGCTCATGCTCATCCGGGACTACACGCGCGAGGCGGGCGTGCGCAACCTGGAACGGTCCATCGGCAGCGCCATGCGCAAGGTGGCGACCGGCATCGCCGAGGGCACGCGCAAGCGCTCGCGGATCACGCCCAAGCTGCTCGAAGACCTGCTCGGCCACCCCCGGTTCGGTTACCGTGAGGAGATTCGGGATCGCACCGATCTGCCGGGCGTGGCGACGGGCCTCTCGGTCACGCCTTTTGGCGGCGATGTGCTGTTCATCGAAGCCACGCAGATGCCAGGCGGCAAGGGCTTCCAGTACACCGGGCAGCTTGGCGAGGTCATGCAGGAGAGCGCGCGGGCCGCGTTCAGCTATATTCGGTCGCGCGCCAACGCCTTGAGCATCGCAGAGGATTATTTCGACAAGCACGACATCCATCTGCACGTCCCGGCGGGCGCAGTGCCGAAAGACGGCCCCTCGGCGGGCGTGACGATGGCCACCGCGCTGGCGTCGCTGCTCACACAGCGGGCGGTCAAAAGCAACGTGGCCATGACCGGCGAGATCACCTTGCGCGGCATGGTGCTCCCGGTGGGCGGCATCAAGGACAAGGTGCTGGCTGCGCACCGCATGGGCATCGATACCGTCATCCTGCCCCGGCGCAACGCCCCGGACCTGGACGACGTGCCCGACGACGTGCGCAAGGCGATGACGTTTATCCTGGCCGAGAAGGTGGATGACGTGTGGCAGGCGGCGCTTGAGAATCCGCCCGGCAAGAACGGCTCTGCGCGCCCGAAGCAGGGAGACGGCTCCAATGGCACGGGCCGCGGCTCCGGCTCCAATGGCTCGCAGCGCAGGAAGCGAAGCTCGAATTAGCGCCCAGAGAGGGAAGAGCGACAAGAGCGGGCGGAGCGGTCCGGGCAGATGACAGCCGATCTGCCGGACCACGGGCGTACCCGCCCGCTAAACGCGGATGCCGCGCACGACGCGCGTTATCAGAACTTGACCATTTCTCATCGTTCGAAGCAAAGCGCTCTTGCGGATGTGCAGAGCCTGGGGACCAATACACCACGACCGGGAGGACACCCCACCGTGCCCAAAGTGATGATTGTGGATGATGATCGAACCACAGTGACGCTGCTGCAAACGCTCCTTTCACTGGATGGTTTCGATGTTGTGGCCGTGCCGCGCGGCATGGACGTGCTGGCGCAGGCCCGCCACGAGAGGCCGGATGTCTTCCTCGTCGATTATCATCTCTCCGATATACCGGGCACGCAGCTCATTCACCAACTGCGCGCCGATGCGGACTTCGGAAAGACGCCTATCGTCATGGCTTCGGGGCTGAACGTAGAAAGTGAAGCCAAAGGCGCTGGTGCAAACGTGTTCCTGGTCAAACCCTTCGAGCCGAACAACCTGGTGACGATCTTCAACCAGTTGCTGGGCGTCGGCTAGGGCCGGTCGCTTGTCCGTGAAGCGGACGGCGACTGCGATCTGCGAAAATCTGCGACACCGCATGGAGCCTCACACTGTGAACAACAGGGTATGACCAACAAAAACAGAAAACCAACCCGGATGCAGTGGTATCGTATGGACCTGCATCTGCACACGCCCGCATCCGCCGACTATCAGGAGCCGGACGCGACGTATCTGGATGTCCTGAAACGCGCCGAGATGCGCGGCCTGGACATCATCGCCTTCACCGATCACAACACCGTCAGCGGCTATTCCGCGATGATGGCCGAGATTCACGAGATGGAAATCCTCGTCCAGCGTGAGCGCGCCCTGCCCGACGAAAAACGCCGCCTGGCCGAGTACCGCCGCCTTCTGGACCGCATCCTGGTCCTGCCGGGCTTTGAATTTACGGCCACGTTCGGCTTTCACATCCTGGGCATCTTCTCGCCCTCGACGCCGGTCCGCCTGATCGAGCATATCTTGCTCAACCTGCATATCTCGCCCCAAACGCTGGACGAGGGCAACATGAATGTCGGCGCGTCATCGGACGTGCTGACCGCGTACCGGGCCATCAACGAGGCGGGCGGCATCGTCATCGCCGCGCACGCCAACTCCACGCACGGCGTGGCCATGCGCGGCTTCGATTTCGGCGGGCAGACGCGCATCGCCTATACCCAGGATGCGTACCTGCACTGCCTGGAAGTGACCGACCTGGACCGGCGTGGGCGCGGCACCACGTCGCGCTTCTTCGACGGCTCCAAGCCGGAATACCCGCGCCGGATGCGCTGTATTCAAGGTTCGGATGCGCACCGGCTGGTCAAAGACCCACGCCGCGAGAAGGACCTCGGCATCGGGGACCGTGTCACCGAGATTCAGCTTGATGAGCGCAGCTTCGAGGCGCTGCGGGACGTGCTGCGCGGCACGGACTTCGCCCGCACGCGGCCCTATCGCGGCGGCGGCGAGCGTGAGGTGTACGACTACGTGCACCAGGCGCGCGAAGCCGGGCCGAGCATCGTGCAGGCTTTTCATGACCGCATGGAGCGCAGCGGCGGGCGGCTGTACGCCATCGTGGCGGATGTGGCGGCCATGGCCAATACGAACGGCGGCACGATCTATGTCGGAGTCGCCGCCGATCTGGCCGAGATGCCGATGGGCGTCAACAATATTGGCGAAAGCATCGAAATCCTGAAGAACGAGATCGCGCACCGCATTGCGCCGCCGCTCGACGTAGAAATCGACGCACTCGATACGCAGGGCAAGGCTGTGATCCGTATTCAGGTCCCGCGCGGCCCCGAACCGCCCTATGCGCTGGACGAGCACAAGATTTACGTGCGCGCCGAGGCCGAGACGAGCCTCGCCGTGCGTGATGAGATCGTGGCCCTGGTGCGCAAAACGATGCCAGCGCGCCCGCAGCCGACGCCGTCCGCCGTGCAGGCGGCGCAATCGCCCCCCCTGCCCGTCGTGCCGGACATCGTGCTGCCGCCTGTGCCCGCGCTGGCCGAAGCCGCGCCGGCAGCGGCCAGCGCCGGTGGCCGACGGACGCGCCGGGCGCGCGGTGGGCAGGCGGCGCGCGCTGCCGCCCAGCAGGCCGCGCCCGTGGCCGCGCCGCCGCGTGACGAGCCAGCGCCCGCGCCCGCGGTTACATCGTCGCCCGTTCAGGCTGCCCCGCCGCCCGTCCCGGCGCTGTCCGGCGCGCCGCGCACCGGCGTGGAGATCGTCGGCACGGAGACGCGCAAGGGCGAGCAGTATCACATCATGCGCGACCTGCGCGACGGCAAGATCGTGAAGAACGTGACGCGCAGCTCGGCGCGCCGCCTGTGGCACTACGCCATCACGGAGCTGGAATCGAACCCGGTCAACCCGCAGCAGGTGCAGTGGTCGGGCGATATCGGGTTGTGGAAGCGGCACAAGCGGGCAGGTGTGGTGCGCTATGACCTGGTCATGGCCGAAGGCGGCAACCTGCGCGTCTTTTACGGTGTGACCGAGGACGGCATGCACGGCCCGTGGCAGCAGTTCATCAGCGACGAGGACGTGCCCGACGAAGAAGCGCCGGTGAGCGACGGCGAGTAGAAGGCCGGGCAGGTTTCGCGCGCGATCCGGCGCGGATCACGTCGCCCGGCGCTGAAGCGACCGGGCTGAGTCTACAAAGCCCTGCGGGCTGTCGTGCATTTCAGCCTGTCAGGGCTTGGTCGTTTCAGCCCGGACCTGAAGGTCCGGGCAAAGGGCGCGCCCGGCGCTGAAGTGACGGGCTAAGTCTACAAAGCCCTGCGGGCTGTCGTGCATTTCAGCCCGTCAGGGCTTCGTCGTTTCAGCCTGGACCTTCAGGTCCGGGCAATTCGATCCACTCAGGTTACGTCGATTTCCGCCGCTGGTGGAAGATTTCATAGAGCACGATGCTCGTCGCCACGCCCAGATTGAGCGAGTCCGCCGTGCCGACCATCGGGATGCGCACCAGCGTATCGCAGGCCGCCTGCTGCGCCGCCGATAGCCCCAGCCGCTCGCTGCCCATGAGCAATACGCACGCTTCCGGGTACTCGGCGTCCCGGTATTCGCGCTCGACATCCGGCGTGGTCCCGACCAGCGTATAACCGTTGGCCTGCTTCCACGCGACAAATTCCTCAAAGCGGGTGCGGATCATGCGCAGCGCGAAGAACGACCCCATGCTCGCCCGGATGGCCGCCGGATGGTACGGATCGACCGTGTTGCCGAGCAGCATCAGCCCGGCGCAGCCCACCGCATCACAGGTGCGCATCACCGCGCCCAGGTTGCCCGGATTGCCCACGCTATCCAACGCCACCCACAGCGCCGCGCCGGACACGCTCTCCAGCCGGTCTTCGCGCGCCCGGATCACCGCGCCGATGCCCTGCAAGTTTTCCTTGAACGAGATGCTCTCAAAGGCGGCGCGGTTCAGTTCGATGGTGTCCTGGGCCGCGCCGCGCAGCGCCTCGGCGGTCGCCAGCGCGTGCGCGCCTTGCAGCAGGCCCGGCGAGAGCACGCCGAGCACGATCTCCGCACCGGATTGCACCGCCTGGGCGACGATGCGCGCGCCTTCGACGTAAAACGTGCCCGTGCGCGCCCGCTCGGACGGCGTGCGCAGCTGCCGCAGGTCTTTGACGATGGTTTCCGGGTTGAAGCGCTTGCTGTGCCTGGCCATCAGTCGCTTCAGCCCTGCGCCGAAAGCTCAAGCATCATCGCCTGGGCGCTATCCGGGCACGCGCCACGAAATTCTTCGGATTGGCGCAGCGCTGAGTCGATCTCGCCGCGCGAGATGGCGCGAAATCCGAATTGCAGATAGAAGCGCGCTGCCGTGTTGGTGAGCAGGTAGACTGTACGCACGCCCTGCTGGCGCGCCAGGTCAAGTGCGGCAACCGTGAGCGCCCTGCCCAGCCCGCAACCTTGCCACGCCGGGGCAACCGCCACCGAGCGCAGAAGGGCGGATTGGCCGTAGACCTCAAGCGCACTGCAACCCGCCAAGCCGGACAGCCCATCGGCGCTCCGGGCGACCAGCGTTGAGGCGAGGTGCGCGCCGATGCCCGCCTCTGGCAGGTGGTGGAGCGCCAGCAGCTCACGGATCGCATCCAGATCACCTGGCTGCGCTGCCTCAACGCGCGGTAAAACAGTGTTTTGCGTCGTCATCGTCACTCCGCCCCATGCCCATCGTGCGAGAATTGCCACGCCCCACGCCCGCCCGACCTGTCGTATTCCTGCCGGAGCAGCGTCTCCACCTCGACCGGGCCGGGCAGCACGTAATCGGCCTGCGCCAGATCGGCGGGTTCGACGTAGGTGTGAATGCCGATACACAGCAGGCCCGCCGCCTTTGCCGCCTCGACGCCCACCGGCGCGTTCTCCAGCACAAAGCAGTGCGCCGGATCGACTTGCAGGGCGCGCACGGCGGTGAGATACGGCTCCGGGTCGGGCTTCCCGCGCTTCACGTCATCGCCACTGACGATGGCGTGAAAGCGATCCAGCACGCCAAGCTCACCGAGCACCGAATTGACGATGGCGCGCTCGGACGCGGTGACGACAGCCAGCCGGTAGCCCCAGGGCCGCACCGTATCGAGCAGCCCGACGATGCCGCGCACCGCTGTGACCGAATACGTGTCCAGGAAGCGCTGCCGTTTCGTCACCCGGATGTGATCGAGCTGCGTTTCGTCCAGGTCCAGCCCGGCCATGACCGCCACGCGGCTGGCCACTTCAGTATAGAGCACACCTT
>JADZBY010000812.1 GCA_020851855.1 Anaerolineae bacterium | reverse complement strand
CGCTTCAGCGCGGGGCTGAAAGTGCAAAGCCCTGCGGGCTGGGGCGTCTCCAGCCCGCAGGGCTTCGTAGTCTCAGCCCGGACCTTCAGGTCCGGGCATCATGATCTGCAACGCCGGGAATGCCGTCACTTTCCCATCGCCCGCAACGCCGCGTAGGCGGGCCGTTGTGCGCCATCGGGCCGGGTGAGCGAGTAATAACAGCGCGTGAAGTCCGGCGCGCCGAGCGTTGCGCCATCACAGCCGTTCAGCACCGAGGCGAACATCGGCCCGACAAAGCCCAGCCGCCGCCCGACCTCGAAGCCGCGCACGATGTAATCGGCCTGCTCTTGCTCGTCGAGGAAGTTGAAGAAGGCCAGGTCGCGCCCGACCTCGTTCACATCGCTCACCAGACCATCACTCGTGCCCCAGCCGAAGCGCGTCACCCAGATGAAGCGCGCGCCGTCGTTCGCCTCGACCATGATGCGGCGGTAATCGATCAGCGTATCGCGGAAATAGAAGCTACGGTCGTTGTACCAATCGGTGACGCCCGGCGACGGCTCGCAGCATGAGCTGTCCGGCGGGTTGGCCCAGCCGAACGGATTCGCCCCGATGGCGTCAGCATAGGCGGGCAGCCCGGCGGCGTAGGCATCGCGCAGGAATTGCCGGTCGCTGATGGCGTTCACGCCGTCGCTCACGCCAGTGGGCGCAAGGCCTGCGCTGACGATGATCGCCGACGGATCGACGTTCTTGATGGCCGTGTACGCCGCGCGCAGCAGTTCCACGTAACTGCCCGCGCTGAGCGGCGCGCCGTTCCAGTGCGCGCGCAGGTTGGGTTGGTCCCAGATTTCATAGGCCGCGATCCGGCCCCGGTAACGCACCGCGACCGAGCCGGCGAACCGGGCGAAAGTGGCGTGGTCGGTCGGTGGGCCGTCGAGTTCTTCCGTGGTGCGCGCCCAGAGTGGCGCAGCGCTCAGCGTGAGCAGCACATTCAGCCCGGAGTCCAGCGCGGGCGCGATGCGGGCGTCCAGCGCGGCGAGGTCAATCTCGCCCGGCGCAGTCTCAAACTGCTTCCAGGGAATGGCAATCTTCACCCAGGCGACGCCCAGGTCCTGCGCCGAGGCGATGGCGCGCGCCGGGTCGCGCACATCCGTGTTCACTTCAACGCCGACACTGTACCCGATGTTCCGGGCGGTGTTCGGCGCGGGCAGGTTGGGCGAGCTATCTTCCCCCGGCAAGGGCGCGACGGTGGGCAGGATGGGCAGCACGCCGCCGCCCGTGCCGGTGCGCGGCACACGGATGACCTGCCCGGCGACCACGTCGCTGCCCGGCGGCAGGTTGTTGAGCCGGATCAGGTCCTCGGCGGGCACGCCGAAGCGCTGGGCAATCGAGGCGAGCGTATCGCCCGGCTGCACGACGTACAGATCGGCGCTCTCCTGCGCCCGGACAGGCAGCGCGGCAAGCACGAGCGCCAGAAGCAGTCCAATGGCGACGAGGAAACGTAATCCAGCGCAATGGCGTGTCATCGGCCCGACTCCCCGCAGCGAATAGAGAAATGCGTAGGCCCTCACCCCTGCCCCTCTCGCTCTGAGGAAGAGAGGCCGGGAGTGAGGATGAAGGTTGCGCCGAAGCATAGTACAGACGCGGCGGCGGCGCTACCCGGCAGATTCCAGCGCCGCCGCGGCCAGTTGCGTGTACACCGCGCCAGACGGCTTCAACTCGCTGCGCATCAGGCTGACCGCCGTCACCATCCAGGCGGTTCCGCGCTCATGTGCGCCCGCCAACCACTCCACCTGTGCGCCCAGTGCAGCCAGTGCGACAGGCGGCGCGTCCTGACGCGCCCGGCCCAGCGTCAGATGCGGGCTGAAGGCGCGATCTTCACGCGGAAAGCCCAGCGGCGCGATGGCCCGCTCGACGCTGTCCTGAAGCGCGCCGAGTGCAGCAAGCTCACCGCCCACGCCCGCCCACACCACACGCGGGCGGCGCGTATTCGGAAAGCAGCCGACGCCCTCGACGTGCAGGGCAAACGGGCCGCGCCGCGCCGCCGCGTCGCGCAGGCCTGCCTCTATCGCGGCGAGCCGGGCGGCGGGCGTATCGCCCAGGAATTTCAGCGTCAGGTGCACACCGTCGATGCCCGTCCAGCG
>JADZBY010000170.1 GCA_020851855.1 Anaerolineae bacterium | reverse complement strand
CGTAGGCCGCCAGCCAAGCGCCTGGATCGTCACGCGCAGGTCGGTCTCAAAGCGGATCGTGTCGCGGACATGCCAGCGGTACATGCCGAAGCGCTGCTGGCTGTGGTACAACCCATCGGGCTTGATCACCTGCGGCAAGCCCAGGAAGGCGGTGCTGTACACGCCGTACTCGCCGCGTGGATGCTCGAAATTCCACGCGCCGCCGAAGTAATCTTCAGTGCCGGTCCCGCAGATGGTCGGAAACTCGCCGTCGCCATCGAGATAGAATTTCACTTCCCCTTCGCCCCACCAGCCGGTATTGCGCACGCCCCAGGCGATGTACGTGCCGACGTACTGGCCCTTGCCGCGCACGCCGTCCAGCAGGGTGTGCACTTCCGCATAGGGCAGAGGATTGCTGCGCCGCCACTGGGCATGAAAGTAGGCATAGTCAGCGGGCACGTCGGCCAGCACATAGTCGATCTGGTAATAGAAGCCATGCACGGCGTTCGGGCTGAGATTCTCAACCGTGATGCGCGCCTGCCGCCGGAAGGGCATCTCCCAGTACGAGTTGAAGCCGCCCGCCGGGTTGACCGCGACCGGCAGCGAGTTCACGTTGCAGCGCTGACACCAGCCGTTGCAGAAGAAGTCGCCGAGCGGCGCTTCGACCGAGGGCGTCGGCTCGTCATCCCAATAGATGCGGAAGATAAGTGAGCGCCAAAATGCCGGGTCGACCGTCATCCACGTGTGCTGGATGCAGCCCGGCCCGTCAATGCGCGCCAACTCGGCGGTGCTGCGCGGCTCGATGTCGATACACGGCGACACCTTCCAGCCGACGCCTAGCCCTTCGGCGGCCCTCGCACCTGTGCCGGTGACGGCTTTACCGCCTTCGCCCTTCGCGCCGGTTGGATTCTCGGCGCTGATGGAGCGCGATTTGGCACTAGCCAGGCGGGCCAGATTGCCCAGGTCAACGCCCAGGCCGTTGAAGCTATCGCTCATCGTATCTTCTCTCTCCGTTGTATTGGTTGACCACGACGATGCCGTGGCACACCACAACGTTACCTTACCGAATGAAATCCTGCCCCTACATCAGCGACTTCTCAAGCGAGATCACAAATTCCAGATTGGCCGGCTGATCCGGATTCTGTTTTCGCAGGAGAGCACGATAGAAGGCCATGAACTGAAGGAACGGCAGGTACAGGACCGGGCGCGCCCAACGCGGCAACTCGGCCGGAAGCTGGACAACATATGTCCGGGCATCCGGCTCCAGATCGTAGGCATGCTGCGCAATCGCGAGGATGCGCGCGCCCCGTTTGCGCATGTGACGCAGGACAGAAAGCTCCTGGTTGCGCATTTCGTCGGAGATAAGCGCCACGACCAGCGTATGGTCATCTACCATCGACATCGGCCCGTGACGGAACTCCAGAACGTGAAATGCCTCACTCGGTGAGAGCGACATCTCTTTCAGCTTCAGCATGGCTTCGTTGGCGATGCCGTGGAGTGCGCCGGAACCCAGGAAGAAGAACTGCCGTACTTCCGGGTGTTCTCCCAGTTCACGAGCTAGGCCGACGTACTCCCTGAACAGCGTCCTCAATGCCCTCGGCAATGTCACAACATCATCGAGATGACCGCCGCCGAGCAAAGCGATAACGCCCTGAAGCACGAGCAACATGCTGCTGAACGAGCGCGTCTGGGCAACGCTCTGTTCTTGCGCCTCATCAATGCTCAGGATGAGGTCCGCCTGGTGTGCCAATGTGCTGCCGCTGGCGCAGGTAACCGCGATGATGGGGTCGCGCGTCCGTTCTCGGAAAATGCGTATTGCCTCAAGAGTCTCGGTCGTCTCGCCTGAACGAGACACGGCAATCAACAGCGGATCGCGTTCCGCCTTGAGGACCATGTCAGGCAGTAGCGCGACCTCAGATGCCGGATAGGCCCGCGCGGACACCCCCACGTGCTCCTGAAACAGTGCAGCGGCTACTTGGGAAAGGTAGTACGTGGAGCCGCATCCGGTGAAGATAACGCTCGAATAAGTGCGTGCCGTCCATAGGGATGTGAGCGCCTCCACATGTCGCTTCAGGGTATGAATCACCCTCTCCCATACTTCCGGCTGGCTTGTGATCTCCGTAAGCGTGTGGGAGCCAGGCTCAACTGTCATAATTCACCTTCTGCCTTAGGACGAAGCGATCTTACCCCTGCTGTACCTCGCAGCAGGCCGCGGTAATTGCCCGGTGCCTGTGTTGCCTCAGCGGTCACCGTTCTGACCTGACATCATCATAGTCAAGAAACGCGCATCCGTCAATCAAAACAATCAATAATCAGCAGAGGCAGCATCCTATTATGGGGAGCTGGCGTCGTCATCAGCTTGGCGAGGCTGAAGCAGTCCATGTTCCTGGAACAGCTCGACGACAGCGCCGAGCAGCGCGGCTTCTGCCCCTCGCTCTCCAAGTACGATCTCTACGTCAAGAAAATGGCCGTCCGAATTGAGTGCAATGTCGTGAAAAAACGGCCCCACGAGGTGCAAGAAGCGGGCGCGGCACGCATTCAGAAGCACGGACCCTGCCGATGCCGTTCCGCCTGTCAGGGCGATCCGGTGGGGGTAAAAGATCACACTTAAGCTGGCAAGAGTCTGGCCCAACCAGGAGCCAACCTGTGCCACAATCGCCTGAGCAACGGAATCATTCCCTTCACGCGCCGCCGCGATCACGTCGGACGCCCTTACCGTCCGACCGTAACGTTCGTAGGCCAGGCGCTCGATGCCCGGCACACCGCACAGCCCTTCTGCAGAACCTGCAATACCGTTGGAGTCGCGTGGCATGTCGGGATCAAGGATGATCAACCCCGTATTGCCTGAGTTGCCGCCGTCGATAATCAGCGGTTGGCCTTGCACAACCATCGCCGCGCCAAGCCCTGTGCCGACCGCCATACACATGAAGCGCTCGACGCCCAGACCACAGCCATAGTGGTATTCGCCAAGCGCGTGGGCAACCAGATCGTTATTAAGAATCACCCGAAGTCCGAAATGCGCTTCGAGTCTGCCGCGAATGTCCACATTGCGCAGCGCGGGATTGTTGCCGGAGATGATAGGCCCTCGCCGTTCGTGGTCCACCTCGCCGTGTGTAGATATCCCGATGCCCATGAGGGAATGCCCAGCAGCGACAATCCGCTCTTGCACAGCGGGAAGTAATTGAGTGAAGAACGGCTCCGGGTCCGAGCCTGATGCTCGTGTGGGAAATGCGCCGGAATGGGTGATCTTCCCTTCAGGTGAGACGAGGCCGAGCTTGGTGGTCGAGCCACCTATGTCGATGGCAAGCGCCCGCCGAAGGCTACGTGCCTTGTGTGATGGGAAGCTGTTGGTGGTCCCCATGGTTGTGCCGCCGTTCTATAAGATATCGTTCTGGGCAAAACCCGTCATAACCTGCTCACCTATCGCGATACCTGCATGACGAATGACGTATATGTGCTCGATTTATGCGCGTTAAGTGATTGACTCGGTTCACCGATTGAGTATAATGGCATGAAACGCGAAAACTCACCAATCAACTGCCAGACCGCCATCGTCTGGACCGGGCTTCTTTTTGAGCCTGCGAGGTTGTGTCACATGCTTCGTTCTGGTGACTCCATTGAGTGGCAGGCAGCGCACCGCATTCCGGTATTTCTGTTGCCGGAAGGCATCACGAGGCTGTCCTATCTGAGACGCACCAGCGCCGCGCGCCGACAACCGGCCTACAGGCCCATCCAAGCCTCATCTCCATGTGTCGGGGACAGCACCGCCAGTCTGCGGACACACAAGCGGGTAGAAATGCCGAACAATCTACCGGCGCGTGTTCGGAGGTTGCTGGCTGAAGCTGTTTGGAAGCAGGGCCACCGACCCTGGCCGCTAACAGAGAAAAGTGTCTTGACAAGGAGAGTCATCAATGCCCCGTATGAAAGTGCTATCCGTTCTGCTATCTGTGTGCCTGTGTCTGGCGTTCGTCTCCAGCTCTGGAATGGGCGCAGTGAGCCGCACGCAGGCGCAGGATCAGGTCGAACTCGTGTACTGGTCCATGTGGACTGCTGACGAGCTTCAGGCGAAGGCGATCACCGAATCGATTGCCGAATATGAAGCCGCCAACCCGAACATCAAGATTAACGTCGTCTGGAACGGACGCCAGAACCAGACCATGCTCCGGCAGGCGATTAATGCGGGTACGCCAGTAGACTTCATGGATCAGGACGCTGACCAGGTGGCGGGTGGCATGGTTGCCGCCGGGCTTGGCCTGGAGTTGAATGAGTGGCTTGACACCACGACGGACATGGACGGCTCCACGCCAATCAAGGACATCTTCGCGCCCGGCACGCTGCACATGTTCGACCGCGACGGCAAGACGTACCTCGTTCCGTACATCTACAATACGGCGCTCTTCTTCTACAACAAGGACATCTACGACCAGGTAGGCATCAGTGAGCCGACCACCTGGGAAGGTTTCCTCCAGAACTGCGAGGCGCTTTCCGAGGCAGGCTATATCCCTATGACGCTGGAGCCGGACCATCGCGGTTTCTTCGGCTTCTGGCTGGCCTACATGATGTCGCGCCTCAAGGGCGCTGGTTGGATGTACGAGGCCGCCTTCGACGAGACGGGCGAAATGTGGAACGACCCGGCAGTCCTTCAGGCGGCGCAGATGTTCCAGAGCTTCTGGGATCGCGGCTGCCTGGTGGAAGAGAACAAGGGCTGGCGCTATCCGCAGGGTCACAGCTCGATCATTGCGGAAGAGACCGCCGGAATACTCACCGGTTCGTGGCTGCCTGGCTCGCTCATCGGCTCGGTGCGCGATGACTTCCGCTGGGGATCGTTCAACATCCCTGCCGTCGAGGGTGGCGAGGGCGATGCTAGCGAGCTGATGGCGCTGGTCCTGTCGTACATGGTGCTGAAAGACAGCCAGCATCCGGCGGAATCGCTCGACTTCATCCGTTTCATGGTCAGCGAAGCCCAGCAGCGCAAGATGGTTGAGGTGGCCGGTGTCGGCGTCACTCGCCTGGGCATTGACTGGCCGGAACCGCTGCGCGGTGCGCAAGCGGCGGCTGAGAATGCCAGCGCGCTGTTCGCCGAGGGCGACGGCGTGGCGGCTGCCAATGCGGAATACTGGGTGAGCGTGCTGCGGGATCCGTTTGCGGAGATGGCGCTCGGCCAGACGACGCCGGAAGAATGGCAGCAGAAGATGGTCGAGGGGACGAAGGAATTCTGGCAGAACAACTGACGGACGCGCGAGCGCGCGACGCAAGAAGTTGAGCGCATCGGTGGAGTCGGGCACAACGCGACTCCACCGTGCGCGCAAGATCGACTATGATCAATGGCGGTGCGTTTTCGCCACCCTGAGAAGAAACAGCCATGAATATTAGCCGCAGGACGATCATTCTTTTCTTGCTGCCCGCCTGCATCTTCTACTTCGGCTTTCTGCTCCTGCCGACCATCTCAGCGCTGTATTACAGCCTGTTTGACTGGTCGGGCTTCACGTCCGACATGCAGTTCATCGGTCTGAAGAACTTCCAGGTACTGCTGAACGACGATGTGTTCTGGCGAAGCCTGGGCAACACGATGAAGATTCTGCTGCTTGGTGGTGCGGTAACCTTTTTCCTGGCCTTTCTGCTCGCCTACCTGCTGAATTCGGGCATTAAGGGCAAGAAGTTCTTCCGCGCGGTCATTTTTCTGCCAAACGTCATCGCCACGATTGCCCTGACGACGATGTGGATCAATGGCGTGTACGGGACGCGCGGCGGCATCCTGCCCGAATTCTTCAAAGCCATCGACTGGGAGCCGGGACGGAGTTTCCTCTGGCTGTCCATTGAGAACGTCTTCAACTCTATCCTGATTGCCTTGATCTGGATCAGCGTGGGTTATTATGTTGTGCTATTTCTGGCGGGTATGGACAAGATTCCGCGTGAGCTGTACGAAGCTGCAGAGCTGGATGGCGCGGCAAAACCCGTTAGCTTCTTCCGCATTACGATTCCTCTGATGTGGGATGTCATCACCGTGGCGATCATCCTGTGGACGATCACCGCCCTCAAGGTGTTCGAGTTCCCGTTCGCCTTTGTCGGCGTTGAAGGCGATCCGTCAGCGTACACGGTCGGCGTCTACCTGTATCAGATGGGTTTCGGCAGCAAGCAGGCGATTTACAAGCTCGGATACGCCACGGCGATGGGCGTGGTCATGCTGCTTGCCGTCATCGCGGTTAGCATCGTAGTGCGCAGAGTGCTGAGGCGAGAAGCCGTCCAGTATTGACCGAGGCGAATCATGATCAGACGTCACACGCTGCAACATGTGGTCAGGCAGCTTCCCGCGTACATCATCCTGGTTGGGTGGTCGCTCTTTTCTTTCCTCGTGCTTTTCTGGATCGTGAACGCATCCTTGAAGACCAATCAGCAGGTGTTCCGCACTGCGTTCCAATTGCCTAAAGAAGCGCAGTTCATCAATTATCTGAATGTCTGGAACAACAACAACTTCGGGCTGTACCTGCGCAACAGCATCATTTACGCGGTCTTTTCGGTCGCGTTGATCCTGCTCGTTTCCACACCGGCCTCCTATGTACTGAGCCGGGCTAGATTTCGCGGGCGCGCGCTGTTGACGAATATCTTCATCGCCGGGATCGGCATTCCGACGGCGCTTATCTTCATCCCGGTCTACACCATCCTCGCCCGCCTGTCGCTCATCAATACAATGCCGGGCTTGATCATTGTCTACGCCAGCCTGGCTACGCCGTTCACCGTCTTCATCCTGACCGGCTTCTTCGGCTCCATCCCAAGAGAGCTTGAAGAAGCGGCGCTGATCGACGGCTGTACCGAAGTCGGCGTGTTCCGCCGTGTGATGCTGCCGTTGGCGACGCCCGGCATCATTACGGCGATCATTTTCAACACGATTAATATCTGGAACGAGTATCAGCTTGCGCTGGTATTCCTATCCGACGACCAGAAGAAGCCGCTGGGGCTGGCTCTCTACAGCTTACAGAACGCGATGCAGTACAACTTCAACTGGGTAACGCTCTTTGCGGGCGTGTGCATCATCATGATCCCAACCGTCGTCATGTTCGTCTTCCTGTCCGAGCGAATGGTCGAAGGCATCACGATGGGCGCAGTGAAATAGCCATCAAACGGTAAGGAGTAGACATGGCGCAAAAAGTCCGATGGGGTATCCTCGGCGCAGCGAACATCAATCTGGATGTCGTGCCCGCAATGCAGCGCTCCCCGCGAAGCGAGGTAGTTGCTCTGGCAAGCCGGACGCTTTCAAAGGCGCAGGCTCAGGCAGCGAGACTGGGCATTCCCCAGGCAGTCGAGGGTTACGAGGCTGTGTTGGCCGACCCGGCGATTGATGCCGTATACATTCCACTGGCGAATCACCTTCACGTCGAATGGACCGTGCGCGCGTTGGAAGCGGGCAAGCATGTGCTCTGCGAGAAGCCGCTCGCGCTCACGGTGGAGAGTGCAAAGCAGGTGGTCGACACGGCGGCGCGCACCGGCAAGATCGCTGCTGAAGCATTCGCCTATCTGCACCAGCCCCAGACTCGACAGGTTAAGGAGTTAGTCGAAGGTGGCGAAATTGGTGAGGTGCGGATCGTTAAAGGCACGTTCACCTTCCCGTTCGAGAACATGGGCGACTTTCGCTGGAACCCGGACTACGGCGGCGGCAGCCTGTGGGACATTGGCAGCTACCCGGTCACGTATGCGTACTGGCTGCTTGGCCTGCCGAATGAGGTGTACGGACGCCGACACGATGCGCCGAGCGGCGTCGATATGTCCTTTGCCGGGCAGATGCACTTTGATCGAGGCGCGGTAGCCCAGTTCGATTGCAGCTTTGACCAGGAATTCTTCCTGGATATGGACATTCGCGGCACGCAGGGGCGAATCACGGTCGATCTGGACGGCGATCCGAAAGCGGAGCAGGCTATCGCGGTCTATCACGATGGTGATATCAGGCGGCTGAGTGTACCGCCAGAGAACCAGTACTTCTGCGAAGTGCGCGACATCGAAAACGCCATTCTGGACGGCGTGCGACCGTTGATCTCGCTTGATGACAGCCTATCGTTCGCAAGAATCCTGTGCGCGTTGCACCAATCGGCCCAGACGAACGCGCCGGTGGGCATTCGCGGCTGAGCGCGGAGAACCGGCATGGATAGTCCAAAATCCATTTCGACCATTGAACGGCTGAACCGAATCGCGGCCTACGTCGACGAGCAGGGCATGGTGTCCGTTGCAGAGCTGTGCGAGCACTTCGAGGTGAGCGAAGCAACCATCCGCCGTGATCTCGACGCGCTCGCCAGGAGCAAGCGTATCCAGCGCAT
>JADZBY010000169.1 GCA_020851855.1 Anaerolineae bacterium | reverse complement strand
GTGGGTTCGCGCGCTCCCCTCTCCATGACTGCCACCCCAGGGGACCCCGGCAGTCATGGAGAGGGGCCGGGGGTGAGGTCAGGGCATTGACATCGTCTATCTGGGCAATGTCCGCCGTGCGAAGTTCATAACACCCTCTAGCGCAGAAGCGTCTATTTTCCCGGCCAGCGGGCGAGCTGTGCGGCGCGCGCTGCCTGGCTCGCCTGCTGGGCGCGCCGGCCCGCCCTGAACAGGGTCCAGGGGCGGCGCCACGCCAGCGCGGTGGCGCTCGCCCCGAAGACGCCGATGGCCATGGCCGACGTGTTCTCGGCGTCGCCGCGCCCGGCGAATGTGGCAGCAACCTGGAGCAGGCTCAGCGCACGCAACAGGCTGCGCCGCGACGGGGCAAGCCGCAATTTCGCCGCGACCCGCCGGTGCACGTCCGGAAGGGCCGTGCGCAACGCGCCGGGCGTATCGCTGGCGGCGATCAGGGCCGATTCTTCGCGCAAGCCCCAGGCATTCAGCGCATCCAAGAGGGCCGGGCGCGCGTGATCCATAACGCACCAGCGCGCAAAATCCCGGCGCTGGCGCTGCGCCCCGGTGCTGTGCTCCGTTTCGGAAGTCACGGACGCTTGCCCTGCGTCACGAACAGGTCGGCCACCATGATCCCGGCGAAGGTCCAGCAGCCCAGGCCATACACGGGCCGCCGCTTGATGAGCAGGATCAATCCGGCGATGGCCAGCCCGGCCACCGTGGCGGACCCGGCCTGCTGCACCGCCTCTTTGCCCAGACTCTCGTCGCCCGTCAGGCGCGCCACGCCGTACTTGAGCAGCGTGCCGCCGTCAAAGGTGGGCGACGGCGCGAGGGACACTGCCGCGCCGATGGCGTTCACCACCAGCCACGTGCGCGCCAGCCAGCCCAGGCCCGGGATGCGCCGCAGGATGCGCCAGGCGTAATAGCTGCCCAGGGTCAGCGCGCCCGATGCAATCGGCCCGCCCAGCGCGCGGCCCATGTGCTGCGGCGGCGTCACGTCGTTCTTCAGGTACACATCCAGTTGTGTGCCCCAGCGCAATTCCAGGGCATCCATCGGCGCGCCGGCTTCCCGCGCGCTGATGATGTGGCCGATGTTGTGCAGAAAATAGGCGGCGCGGTAGATGATTATCCACAGGGCGGCGACGAGCCAGCGCACCAGGCGCGGCAGGCCGGGAAAGACGATGCGCGCCAGGTTCATGGACAGCCACAACATGATCACCTGCCCGATGACCTCGCTGGGATGCATCAGGACCGGCGTGCCCTGGATGGTGAAGATGTGCGATTCCGTTGGAGAAAGCACCCCATTATCTTCCCAGCGTTCCGCAACCGGTTGGTATTCCATGTCCACCTTCCTCACGCGCCTTACGTGCCTCTAATTCTAACACCGCCCGACTTACGGCGCGGGCGCGACCACATCGCCGGGAATATCGGGCGACTGGCCGCCATCGGGCAGGGTGAACGTCGCGCCGTGGCCGTGCACGCCGTCATACAGCCCGAAGCGCAGCGTAAACGGCCCGGCGGCGTCTCCTGGCAGCGTGACGCGGATCGTCTTCAACTGCACGTCGCCCTGCCGCCACAGCGCGCCGGGCGTGGAAGCGCCGTCCCCGATGGCCACGCGCGCGCCGCTCGCGTCGAAAACGTGCACGAAGGGCGCATACAGCCACTCAAAACGGCCCGGCGGCAGGCTCTCAACGCGCCACGCGGTGCACAAAACCGCCTCTCTGCCCGCCACGAGCGGCTGCTCGATGCGGTAGCCGAGGAAGCGGATGCCCACATCGCTCTGGATAGCGGTGGGCGCGCTGCCCGTGCAGCGTTCGATGGCCCGTACAGCCACGGTGAAACGAATCACCGCCGAGCCGTCGGCCAGCGCGTAGCGCATCTCGTCCGCCGGGCCGCGCGGCGGCTGGGGCGGCGCGCCCGGCGCGGCGAAGAACAGGTAGACGCCGCCCGACGCCGGGATGGTTGTCGTGTGCGCCGTGTTCGTATCGCGAATCACCGGGAACAGGCGGCCCGCGAAGCTGTTCAGAATCCAGTCCTCAATGTCGGCGTACACGGCTTGATCTGGCGCGCGTGGGCCGGGCAACAAGGTGGCCAGCATGTCCACGCCCACGCCGAGCGGCAGCGCCGTCAGCCCGTGTGCGCCGGGTTGGGCCAGCGTTTCTTCGGCATAGCGCCACACGTTCAGCCCGGCGATCAGGGCGATCAGCGCGCCGCACGCCGCCAGCATCCCCACGCTGGCCCAGCGCCGCGCGCGAGTCAGTTGCAGCGCTGCATCCCCGCCCAATCCAGCCAGAACGTGCCCGGCTGGGAGCGTGAGCAGCAGGTAAAACGGGTGCACAGGCCGCGATACGTAGCTCATGAGCGCCACAGGCAGCGTGAACCAGACCAGCAGGATCACGCCGTCCGGGTTGAGGCCGGTGTACTTCCCTCTCCCTTCTGCGGAAGAGGGGCCGGGGATGAGGGCCTTCGCCACACCCACTACCAGCGCCAGCGCCAGCACAACGTTCACCACCTCGGACAACGCCTGACGCGCCGCCGCATCCTGGATCGGCGCGTCCAGGCCGCGCGCGGCGGCATAATCGCGCCCGGTCACCAGCCGGGCCGCGTGGGAGAGCGCCTCGCCGCTCAGGCGCGACTGCCCGCCGGCAAATTCCTGGATGCGCGCCAGCGTCTGGTCGCCCTGGTTGATCAACCCGGCGGCATACAGCGCCGTGATCGCCGCGAAAAGCGCCGCGCCGAGCGCCAGCGCCTTCCACGGTATACGCCGGTGGAACACCAGCGCCAGCAGCCCAACCGGCGCGAGGATGGCAAAGCCGAGCAGGTACGTTTGCGCCATGGCCGCGACGGCCAGCATGGCGATCAGCGTGCGCCGGGCCGGGCGTCGCGCCGTGCCCAGCCAGACCGGCAGCCACAACCAGAAGACCAGGCAGGCGAAGAAGGGCATGAGCGCCTGGACCCACGTCGTGCGGCTGTATTCGACGGCCCACGGATTGACCGCCAGCAGAAAGGCCGCGATCAGGGCAGCGCGTGGACTGCCAAGCTGTCGCGCAGCGCGGTAAGCCAGCCACACGGCGAGCGTGTTCAGCGCGATGACCAGCACATACGGTCCAACCGGCGAGCGGGTGAGCGCCACGGGCAGCACAAACAGGTAGCCGGTCAACGCCGGGTTGGCGAACAGCACCGACGTGCCCTGCGCCGTGATGGGCAGGAATCCCCGGTCAAGCGTCATGAGCGCCTGCCAGACCGGGTAGGCGTGATCGACGTTGTGCTCGATGGCGAAAAGATTTTGCAGGCGGAAGATCGCGGCCAGCAGCACGACGCCGAGCAAGAGCCAGCGGTGCGCCGGGGCGGCGTCAGAGGGGTGGCGGTCGGTGGGCGCGCGCATGGCGGTGAGCATAAACCAGAATCGGGGATCACAACAAAAAAAGGGCGCTCATGCCACAGCCCGGCAGGCTGTAACGTGAGCGCCCTTGCGCGCAGGCGTCTTACTTGACTTCGACGGCTGCGCCGCTCTCTTCGAGCTTCTTCTTGGCGTCGTCGGCGGATTCCTTGCTGACGGCTTCGAGCACCGGCTTGGGCGCGCCCTCGACCAGGTCCTTGGCTTCCTTCAGACCCAGGTTCGTCAGCGCGCGCACGGTCTTGATGACCTCGATCTTCTTCGGACCCACGTCCTTGAGGATCACGGTGAACTCGGTCTGCTCTTCGGCAGGCTCGGCCTCGGCAGCAGGGGCCGCCGCGCCAGCGCCCATCGGCATCGCCATCATCGGCATCGCGGCGGCAGCCTTGACGCCCCACGTCTCTTCGAGCGCCTTGGTCAGCTCGACAACTTCCATCACGGTCAGTTTGCTCAGTTCACCCACGAGCGCCTGAATATCAGCCATTTTGAGGAGATTCCTTTCGGTGGTATCCGTTGTTCACAAATTCGTTAGGGTGGACGGTCGGGCCGCTCACGCGGGAGCGCCCTCGCCTTCCTGCTGTTTGTCTGTATATGCCTTGAGCGTGCCGGCGAGGCCCTGTGCGGGCTGCGCCAACAGGCCGACGAGCTGGCTGGCTGCGCTGTTCAGCGTGCCCAGCAGCGAGGCGCGCGCCTCGTCCAGCGTGGGCAGCGTCGAGAGCGCTTCGAGCTGCTCGGCCATGAACACCGACTCGCCCATGATCGCGCCCTTCAGGATCAGCTCCGGCACGTCTTTGATGCCGAGCATGACCTTGGTGAGCTTGGGCAGGTCGGCGGGCGTGACGGCCACCGCAACCGGGCCTTTCAACAGGTCTTCCGGGACGGCAAAGCCCTTCTCGCGCAGCGCAATCTGGAAGATCGTGCTCTTCACGACGTTGTACGAGCCGCCCGCCTGACGCGCGGCAGCGCGTACCGCATTGATGGCCTTCATGCGCATGCCACGGTATTCGGTCACGATCATGCCTTGCGCGCCGTCGAGCGTCTCCAGGTAGCTGGAATACATCTCCGACTTCTTCTGCTTCGTCGTTGCCAAGCGGAAATCCCTCCTTTCGTCAGGGATAATCGTTCACAGCACGGGTGAGCAGGGTGAACAAAAACGGCCTTCCGCGTGTTGCCGCAGAAGACCGTGCGAGATCGGACCTATCGTCGGGACCGACGAGGAAGACGAACTCGGGTACACCTCGGCAAGCGTGACATTAAGCCGCGATGCGGCGCTTGCGGTCTGCGGTGCTGTGATGCAGGATTGTAGCGGAGTGCGATGGGATGGTCAAGGGCGAGGAGTAACGTATGTTGTCAGTGCATGTACTGTTCGTGGTCCATCTGGCGGCGACGCTCGCGCTGGCGGGCATCATCTGGCTATCGCAGGTCGTCAATTACCCGCAGTACCGGCTTGTCGGCCCGGCGACGCTGCCCGCCTTCATCCGGATGCGGCTGGTGCGGCTGCTGTTCATCACCGGCCCGCTCATGCTGGCGGAACTGGGCACAGCGCTGGCGCTGGTCGCCAACCCGCCGCCGGGCGTTTCCCCGGAAGGCTGGGCGTGGGGCCTTGCGCTGCTCGCCCCGATCTGGCTGTCCACGGCCATTTTTCAGGCTCCGCAGCACATCCGGCTGCTGAAGGGCTTCGAGCCGGGCCTGTGGCGGCGCTTGGTGCTCACCAACTGGATTCGCACCGTGGGCTGGACGGCGCGCGCGCTGCTCGTACTGGCCCTCACGCTGGAAATGGTGCGTTGAGACAGGGCGCGCTTATTCCGCCTCGGCCCGCGCGATGGCCTCTTCCACGCGCGCGATCATCTGCTCGACGCCAGCGGGCGGTTCTGGCAGGTGTTCGAGCGTGCGCAAGCCGCCCCGGAACGATTCGAGCGGGCCGCGCGTATGGGTCGGCTCCAGCAGGATGTCGAGTTCTTTTGTGGCCTGATCGCTGCGCCCCAGCGCGGCGAGGGCCGTGACCAGGTTAAAACGCGCCCAGAAGTCGGACGGTGTGCCTTCCAGGCGATTGTTGGCCAGCTTGATCACGCGCTCGAAGTACGGTCGGGCGCGGTCGGGCCGGTTCTGGCTCAGGTACAACATGCCCAGGTTGTGCGCCGGGTAGCAGTTGTGCGGCGTGATGCGCTCGGCCTGCTCAAAGCAGCGCTCGGCGTCCTCGATGCGCCCTTCGCGCCGGTACAGGTTGCCCAACATGCCGTACACCGACTCGCCGTTGATGTCGCGCACCAGCGCGTCGCAGCGCACGGCGTTCAAGTAGCGGCGCTCAGCCTGGGAATAATAGAAATTGCGCGCTTCCACGTCGGTCAGCGCGTCGCCCTGCAGCCGCAGCGCGTAGGCCAGCGCCGCCTCGGCAGGCGGGTACGTCTCGCCGTCGTTCTGGGCGCGGCGCAGGTGCTCTTCGCCCTTGCGCAGGTTGCGCTGCATGACGTACAGCTCGCCCAGGAAGTAATTCACGGCCCGGTTGTCCGGATCAAGCGCGTAGGCTTCCTCAAAGGTGCGCAGGGCGGCCTTCCAGTTGCGCATCTCCATCTGCTGCTCGCCCAACTGGACGATGGTCAGGGCGCGAATAGCCCGGTCGGCGCGCTCATGGACGCCCTTCATCTCGTCTTCGAGGCGCGTTTCCAGGCTGCCCAGCGACTCGGCCTGCTTGCTGATCTCGGCCAGCCCGTCGCCGATGCGCTTGGCGAAGGTCTGGAGCATCGTCTCCGTCTCGCGGGTCAGTTCGTCGCGCAACCCGGCGAGGTCCGCCCGCGCGTGATCGAGGTCGCCGCGCAATTCGGCCCGCATGGCGTCCAGGTCGGCGCGGGCCTTGGTCAGCTCGCTGCGGTACTCGTTGATGGTGCGGATTCCGGCGAACGCCGCCGCGCCGATGAGCAGACCGGCCACCACGCCCGCCACTTCGAGGAAGTTCAGCATGATGCCGACGGTGTTCATCGCCTGGTTGGCGTCTTCGGCGGCGCGCTGGGCCTCGGTCAGGACGCTCTGCGGGTCCGGGCCGGGCGGCAAGGGCGGCGTGGGGATGGGCGGCGTTGCGGTCGGTTCCTGGGCGTGTGCAACGGGCGCGGCGGCCAGCGTGAGCAGCACAAGAACAAGGGCAAGGGCAAAACACAGGCGTGCGGCGAGCGGCAAACGATTCATGCGTATTCCCAAGAGCGCATCATGCTGAGAAATCCCTTATCTAGTATATCCTATCGGCTAAGCGGACTACCGTTATAATCTTGCCAGAGGAGCCGGGACCATGTACAGCGTTGATCAGGCACTGGAGCGAATCCTCGCGGCGTTTGACCGCCTGCCCGCCGAACACGTCGCGCTTGACGACGCTTTGGGCCGCACGCTGGCCGCCGATGTGCGCGCCAGTGAGAATCTGCCGCCGTTTGCCAACAGCAGCATGGACGGGTACGCCGTGCGCGCCGAGGACGTGGCCCACGCAGACCGGAATCACGGTGTGCGGCTCCGCGTGGTGGCCGACATCCCCGCCGGGACGTACAGCGCACGCGCCATCGGGACGGGCGAAGCGGCGCGCATCATGACCGGCGCACCGATGCCGCCCGGCGCGGATGCTGTCGTGCCTGTCGAGCAGACCGACAGCCCGCCGGAGCGCTTTCAGCCGGGGCAGGCCGCGCCGCCGAGCGTCCAGATTCTCGCCGCGCCGTCGCCGGGAGCTTACGTCCGGCAGGCAGGCGAAGACGTGCGCGCCGGTCAGGTCGTGCTGGACGCGGGCCGCGTATTGCGCGCCGCCGATCTGGGCGTACTTGCCGGGTTGGGCATGGCCGGGGTGGACGTGGTGCGCCGCCCGCGCGTGGCGATCATCTCGACCGGCGACGAGCTGTTGGAAATCAACGAGCCGCTCGCGCCGGGAAAGAT
>JADZBY010000168.1 GCA_020851855.1 Anaerolineae bacterium | reverse complement strand
AGGTCTACCGCGTCGAAGAGATTCCGCTGGGTGGGGGCGACTAAGCCCCGATTACGCAGCGCGGCGCGCACGATGATACACTTGGTAACGAGACAGGGCCGATCACAGGCACAGGATTACGGAGGCGCGCCGGTGGACGATCCCCGCAGACGGGACGAGGAACTGGGCGATCAGGACGAGTTCGACCTCGATGAGTTGGGCCGCCTGACGCGCGAGACGCAGGGCGTCGGTGAGCTATTTGATGAGGACGACGAGGCCGAGATCACCGAGGCGTATTGCGTGCGCTGCCGCCACATGGTCGAGATTCTGGACCCCGTCCCGGTGTGGACCAGCAAAGGCACGCCCGGCACGCGCGGCGTCTGCGCGGATTGCGGCACGACGGTGTTCCGCATGGGCAAGACGCACGCCCACGACGCGCTGGTCAGGCCACACGCCGTGCGCGTCGAGACGCTGACCAAGATCGCGACCAGCGGCAAGCGTCGCGCCCAGCCGGCCACCTACATCAATTTCGCCCGCGCCGACCTGGAATTTGCCCGGCGGCTCGCCACTGATCTCGAACACGTCGGAATCCACACCTGGATCGACACCGATAGCGAAGCCAGCAAGGATGTGCCCTGGGCGGGCGGCGTTCACCCGGCGCTGCGTGATTCGGCGCGAATGGTCGCCATCCTCTCCGATGCGGCGCTCGCGGATAAGGATTTTGGCGAAGCGTGGCAGTTCTTCAAGAGCCAAAAGAAGCCCATCGTGCTGGCCGTCATCGACGTACTGGACGTGCCCGACCCACTGCGCCGCAGCCCACGCTTCGCCTTTAGCCGCGACAACGCCAAGACCTATCAGAAAGCCTTCCGCCAGATGGTCATTGAACTCGGCGAGTGACGCGCTCTCATCAGCCTGCCCAAATGGGAGCGCTCACAAAGAATAGAGGTTTACTTAAACGTTTCAGAGTTGGTTGTGCATTTCGCTATTCAGTGCCATAATGATCAGCAGTACGTAGAGTTCGCCCGGCAGCGGCTACCAACGCCGGGGAGTTTTTCCCAAAAAGCCCCTCATACCCTTGTGGAGGAATCCCGTGGCAAGCGTCTCCTTCAAGCATGTCTACAAGCGTTTCGCCGGTGATGTTGTGGCAGTCAAGGACCTCAACATCGAAGTTGCGGACAAGGAATTTCTTGTCCTCGTCGGCCCGTCCGGCTGCGGCAAGTCCACCAGCCTGCGTATGCTGGCCGGACTGGAAGAGATTTCCGAGGGCGAAATCTGGATCGGCGACCGCATCGTGAACAATGTGGCCCCGAAGGACCGCGACATTGCGATGGTCTTCCAGAGCTACGCCCTGTACCCGCACATGACCGTGTACGAGAACATGGCGTTCGGCCTGCGCCTGCGCCACACGCCCAAGACGGTCATCGACCAGCGCGTGAAGGAAGTCGCCAAGAGCCTGGGCATCGAGCAACTGCTGGACCGCAAGCCCCGCCAGCTGTCCGGCGGCCAGCGCCAGCGCGTGGCGGTCGGGCGCGCCATCGTGCGTGAGCCTGCGGTGTTCCTCATGGACGAGCCGCTGTCCAACCTGGACGCCAAGCTGCGCGTCGAGGCGCGCGCCTTCATCAGCCGCCTGCACCAGCGCCTGGGCACGACGTTCATCTATGTGACGCACGACCAGGTCGAGGCCATGACCATGGGCACGCGCATCGCCGTCATGAACGCGGGCGAGCTTCAGCAGATCGACACCCCGCCGGCGCTCTATGAGCACCCGGCCAATGTCTTCGTCGCCGGCTTCATCGGCAGCCCGGCCATGAACTTCTTTGAAAACGCGAGGCTCGTCGAGCAGGACGGCAAGATGATGGTCGATACGGGCGTGTTCCGTATCCTCGTCGCGCCGAGCCGCTACGACATCTACCGCCCCTACCTGGGCCAGGAAGTCATCCTGGGCATCCGCCCGGAAAACATCCACGACGCGCACTTCACGCCGCCCGCCATCCAGCCCTCGCCCCTCGCCGCCAACGTGGACGTGGTCGAGCAGATGGGTCACGAGAAGATCGTGTACCTCGAAGAAGGCGGCAAGAACTTCGTGGCGCGCCTCGACCCGCGTACCGATGCGGTCGTCGGCCAGCGCATCGATGTCGTGGTGGATGTGAACAGCATGCACCTGTTCGACAAGAAGACGGAAAAGGCCCTTCAGTAACAGCCGACGCCCACGGGATTCACGTGGTCGCGCCAGTGAAGTGAGTTCGTGAGGGCGTCTCAGCGCGCGAGAGCGACCGAGACGCCCTCATGCTTATCCGCGAATGTGCGCGTTTGTCTCTGGCTGCACCCTTCCGGCAGAATGGCATGGCAGAGCACGTAGTTCACCGGGTGCTGACGGGTCGGCTGCTCATGAACGTCCGGGAGTGGCCCGGCGCTGGCCCGCCCGTCGTGTTCCTGCACAGTTTCACGGGCAACAGCCTGCTGGCGCTGCGTCTGGGCAATACGCTGGCCGGCCATCGCCGCCTGCTCGCCCCGGACCTGCGCGGGCGCGGGCTTACGGATGCGCCGTTTGGCGACTACGGCCTGCCCGTCCACATGCACTCCGTGATCGCGTGCCTGGATCGGCTCGGCGTGGGGCGATTCATCGCCGCCGGGCATTCGTTTGGCGGGCATATCAGCCTGTATCTGGCCGCCGCCTACCCGGAGCGCGTCGTCGGGCTGCTTCTGTTTGACGGCGGCGTCGTCGCCGGGCCGCTCGCGGCGCAAATGCTGGCCGCGTACTACGATAACCTGCACTACCGTTATCCATCGGTCGACGCCTACGTCGAGCGCTTCAAAGCATCGCCGCTCTACCAGCCCTGGACGGATGAATTGGATGCGCTGGTCCGCAGCAACCTGTACCAGCAGCCGGACGGCACGTACATACGCGCCGTGGCGCGCTACGTGGTCGAGGCAGAGCGGCGGCCCGAAAACATGGCGCACTGGGCGCGCATCCCGGACCAGTACCCGTTGGTCCGCTGCCCGACGTTGATCGTGCGTGCGGGCAAAGGCATCGTCGGGGATTTTGACCAGGTCATTCCGGATGAGCAGTTGGCGGCTGTACTGGCGGCGATACCCGGCTCCAGGGCGGTCACCGTGCCCGAAGCGGGGCACACCAGCCTGATGACGATCCCCAGCGCGGCCCGCGACGAGGCCGTGCTGAGCTTCCTCGAGGCGATACCAAAGGATTAGCGCGTATCTGCAAACCCTCACCTCCGCCCCTCTCCCTCATGGAGAGGGGTGGAAGAAGCAGAATGCATCCGGCTTTTCTCCCCTCTCGCCCTGAGAGAGAGGGCCGGGGGAGTGAGGGTATACCAGTAGCAGACATACCCTAGAGTTTCTTTGAGGTGCGGCGCATGGCAAGCGACAACCTGACAGACCAGATTGAAGAACTCGTGATGATGCAGCGCGTTGACGAAGAACTCGGCGCAACGCTGGACTTCGAAAACGTGCTGATGCTGGCGATGGACTGGGCGCTGCGGCGTACCGGGGCATCGGCTGGCCTGTACGCGACCTATGCGTCGGATGGTCAGGGCTTGCTGCCGCTCATCGCACTGGGCTACCCGCCGGGCACGATCACTTCCAGCGCGGGCCAGACGGTGGTCCCCAACCTGTTCGAGGACTCCGAGCGGACGCGCGAGTCGCACTTCATCGCCAACATCGCGGACCGGCCCGACTACCGCCCCATCTACCCCAAGGCGCAGTCGGCTATCGTCGTGCCCATCGAGCTGCGCGGCGCGCCGCTGGGCGTGATCTGCCTGGAAGGCGAGCAGCCCCACGCCTTTGAAGAGGCGGACCTGGGCTTCGTCAAGCGTCTGGCAGGGCGCGCCGCCATCGCCCTTGACCATGCCCGGCTGTACCGTGAGGCCGAAGCGCAGGCCGACGAGATGGCCGCCCTGTACGCCGCCAGCAACCTGATCTCGTCCAGCCTGGAGCGCTCCGTCGCGTTGGCGAACGCGGCGCAGTCCATGGCCGCCGTGTTGCAGGTGTCCAGCGTGATCATCGCGGAGTACAAGCCCAACCAGGGGCGGCTGGTCATCGCCCATGCTTACCGCCTGCCCACCGTGCGCAACACGTTCGAAACGCTGCCCGAAACCGGCGACGGCCTCGACCTGGGCCAGTACCCGTCCCTGCAGGCCATCATCACCAGCCAGCGCTCGGTGGCGGTACGGGCCAGCGACCCGGACATCTCCGTCTCGCTGCGCCGCTGGATGGCCGAGCACCGCTTCCAGGCCATGCTGATCACGCCGCTGGTCGTGCCACTGACGGCGCAGACCACCGCCGCCGAGGTGCTGGGGTTGGTCTTTTCCATCGAAGGTCGCCACGAGCGCCGCTTCGCCTTCGAAGAAATCCAGACCGCCGCCGCGCTCGGCAGCCAGATCGCCTCGGCCCTGCGCCAGACGATCCTCTACGAAGAAGTGCGCGAACTGGAAATGCTCAAGTCCGAGATGATCCGCATGGCGTCGCACGATCTGCGCAATCCGCTGGGCGGCGTCATGGGCTATTTTGAGCTGCTCGTCGGATCGCTGGGCGCGGAGATCAGCGAGCGGCCCGACCGGCAGGAATACGTCCGCCACGTGCGCAACTCGCTGGGCACGATGCGCGCCCTGATCGAGGACCTGCTCACGCTGGAGAAGGTCGATAGCGAGCGCAAAGTCGCCTGGGCCGAGCTGGACTTTGCCCAACTGACGCGAGATGTCTTCGAGGCTCAACGCAGCGGCGCAGAGTTAAAGGGACACAGCCTGACGCTTCAGCTGGACAGCGCATCGAGCGCTGGACCGCTGCACGTTTTCGGCAGCACCGTGCAGCTGCGCGAGGCGATCACGAACCTGATCGACAACGCCATCAAGTACACGCCCAAAGGCGGCTCGATCCAGGTCCGCCTCAACCAGAAGGCGAAGCGCCTCATCTTCGAGGTGCAGGACAATGGCTACGGCATCTCGAAAGAGCGCCAGCAGCGGCTGTTTCAGCGCTTTTTCCGGGCGCACGAGCCGGGCACGGATCACATTTCCGGCACCGGCCTCGGCCTGAGCCTTGTCAAGACCGTCATCGACCGCCACGGCGGCGAAGTGTGGGTACACAGCGAGTCGGGCATCGGCAGCACGTTCGGATTCTGGCTGCCGCTCGCCGCGCTGCCTCTTGAGACGGGCGAAACGGCGAAGTAAAGGCGATAAGAGAGCGTAGCGTATGGACCAGCCCTATCCTATCCTCGAATTTGACCCGACGCCGTTGGCCGTCATCGAGCCGTCTCTGATCGCCAAGCCCATCGCCATCGCGGAGCACTGCGTCGTGTGCTTTTTCCGCGAGGTCATCGAGAGCCTGGTGGTGAGTGGGCAGGCGCGCATCGTGGACGAGCGGCGCAGCGAGATCGGCTCCCATCCGGTGTACGAGACGCAGCTTCACGGAAAGCCGTTAATCTTCTTCCATCCGGGCGTCGGCGCGCCGCTGGCCGGGGCGCTGCTCGAAGAGGTCATCGCACGCGGTGGGCGCAAGTTCGTCGCCTGTGGCGGCGCGGGCGTGCTGGACCGCAACGTTGCCGTGGGCCACCTGATCGTGCCCACCAGCGCCGTGCGCGACGAGGGCCTGTCGTACCATTACCTGCCGCCGGGGCGTGAGGTCGACGCCAGCCCGGCGGGCGTGGCGGCCATCGAGCGCGTCCTGCAGGCGCACGAGGTTCACTACCGGCTGGCCAAGACGTGGACGACGGACGCCATCTTCCGCGAGACGCCCGGCAAAGTCCAGCGGCGGCGCGAGGAAGGCTGTCTGACGGTCGAGATGGAAGCCGCCGCCTTCTTCGCCATCGCCATATTCCGGGGCGTTGCCTTCGCCCAGATTCTTTACGGCGGCGACGACGTGAGCGGCGACGCCTGGGATCACCGCGATTGGGACAGCCGCACCTCGATCCGGGAGCAGCTTTTCTGGCTGGCGGCGGAAGCGTGTCTCGCCATCTCGTAAGCCGGCATGTCTCTTTTTCGCATCCACAACAAAACAGTCTTTACTAATTTCTCTTCTACGAAACGAAATACATGCTATACTAAGAACATGCGATCCGTTTTGCGGCACGGATCGGCCTTCCGCCATGCAGCACCGCCACACTGTACCACTCATGCGGGGAGGTTTTTATGGCCATCGATGCACCCGAACGCGCTTCCGAGTGCACCTACCAGCTTCTCCCTTCCGGAATCCACGTCATCACCTTCAAGAGCGCCACGCCGAACGCCGTCGCGGGGCTTTTCGTCCACCTCAACGCCGTCTTCGACGGCAAAACGCACAACGACCCGCGCCTGCTCATCCTGATGGACGGCTCGTCAACGGGCATTCCGTCGCTCAACCGGCTGATGATCGGCGCGAAGGACCTCGTGGCGCGCCATCCCGACCGCCCGAAGGTCCGTTATGCGTTCCTGTTCCAGGGCAGCATGCGTTACATCGTCTCGGCGCTGGAGCGCTTCATCCAGCTCTTCCGCGCCACGAACGAGGTGCGCTCCTTCCTGCCGAGCGAGCGCGCCGAAGCCGAAGCGTGGCTGCTCCGGGATGTGTTGAAGGCGGGTTAAAGGCGAGCCGACGAGCGGGTTGACCGCTTCAGGTCGTTTCAGCCGGGCGCGGGCCGTCGGCCAGCAGTTTTCGCAACTCGTCGGCGTGCTCATGCTCGTGATGGATCATGATCTTCACCAGAGTCGCTACCGGGCCGGTGGGTCCCCAGGGAAAAACTACCGGTTCCGCAAACCGCGCGGCGGGCATGTCGCGCAACGCCGCCTTGAGCAGATCGCGGGCCACTTCCCACTCCCGCTTCACGTGCGGGTAGTCGAGCGTGGCGCGCGTCGAAACCGTCTCCGCATTGTAATGGTCGATGCCGCGCTGGGCGGGCATGTCGGGTTCTTTGCCCTGCGCGTGTGCGCGCAGCGCTGCCGTCGTCGCGTCGTCCCAGCCGGTCAGGTGCGCCAGAAATTCCTTGACCGTCCAGCCGGGATAAAGCTCACTCGCCGCTTCGAGGCGGTCGAGCAGGGCGAGCGTCTGGGCGCGGGCAGTATCCAGATCGTGCAGCAGCCGGTTGCGCAGGTCGCGCGCTTCGTCGGAATCGGACATCATCGCTTCTCCTTCGTGACGGGTCACTGTCCCGGTTTGACCGCCGAAAACAGCGTGCGGCGGAATCCGAAAAACACGGGCTGGTCTGGGTAGCGCGTCCAGAGCCGGGCGCGGTACGCCTGCATGAACTCGTCGAAGTCTTCTGGGTCCATCCGCTCCTTGTACGGCACAAGCGCCGTGCCGGACATCCAATCCGCCAGCGCGTCCGCGTCGGGAAGGACGTGCGGATAGACCTTTTCGTACACCACGATATCGACGCCGCCCAGCGTGAACAGGATTTCGGCGTACCGCTCGATGCTCAGCACGGGCCACCACCGGTTATAGCCGCCCACCCGGTCGGCAAACTGGGGCGAGGCTGCCAGTTCCTGAATCAGCGTGTGCGTCGGGTGCGAGTGGTTGGACGGGACCTGCACGGCGAGCTGCCCACCGGGCCGGACCATGCGCCACAGGTGCGGGATCAGCGTCTCGTGATCGTCCACCCACTGGATGGCCGCGTGCGAGAACACGAGGTCGAACTCGCCGCGCACGGTTTCGATGCTTCCTTGTTCAAAGCGCAGGCCGGAGCGCGCATGTTCCGCCGCCCGCGCCAGCATCGACGGCGACGAGTCCACGCCGAGCACGTCGCTTCCGGGCAGCATCTCCGCCAACCGGCTGGTCAGGTCGCCCGTGCCGCAGCCCAGGTCGATGACGCTCAGGCCAGCCCGAATGATCAGCAGGCGCGCCAGGTCCTCGAACGGGGCGGCGCGCTCTTTGCGAAACAGGTTATAACGTGTGGGATCCCAGGCCATGTAACACCCCTTTTCGCTGCCCCTACCGCAGCACACCGTACCTTTACGCACACTCGAGGCTGTTATGCACTAGTACCTCGACTAGATAAGAAAACCCCCTAACCCTGCCCTTCCCCCCATCAAGAGGGGAAGGGAAAACCGGCTCTCTTCGCCCCTCCCTCTTCATGGGGGAGGGGTTGGGGTGGGGGGAAACAAGCCTGAATCCTCACCCAGTTGCGGTACTAGGCGGCTGACATTGCCCAGAAAGGCGACGTCAACGCACGTACCTCACCCCGGCCCCTCTCCATGCCTGCCACCCCAGAGGGGAGCAAACCTGCCGTTCTCCCTCTCTACGCGGTACGCCGCGGGGAGAGGGGGCAGGGGGTGAGGTCGGACGTTCATGACAGGCTCTACGTCATGCGCCGGGGCGATGATCCGCGCCGCGCGCCGTTTCCGAGTCTATCATGCGCCGGGCAAAGGGCAATCGCACCAGGGCAGTAGCCCAGGGCAGGCAGCAGGAAAGCGCCTCACCCCCCGCCCCTCTCCATGACTGCCACCCCAGAGGGTAGCAAACCCGCGCCGTTCCCCCTCTCTACGCGGTACTCCGCGTGGAGAGGGGTCAGGGGTGAGGCTGGTTTGATGCGGGCCTTATGAGCCACTCTGCGGCGTGCGCAGCGTGAAGACGGTGATCTCCGGGCGGCAATTGAAGCGAATGCGCGGGGAGATCAGGCCCAGGCCGCGATTGGTGTACTGCCACATGCTCCCGACGCGGTACAGGCCCGCCGGATAACGCCGCGCCAGCACGGGCAGCGCCAACCGGCCCAACACGGGCAGCACCACCTGTCCGCCGTGCGAATGGCCAGAGATTTGCAGGTCAAAGCGGCCCGTCGCGGCGCTCGTATCGGCAAAATCCGGCTCGTGCACGAGCAGAACCGCCGCGCCCGTCTCCGGAAGCGCATCCAGCACGAGATCGAGCCGGTCTTTGCCCACCACCACATCGTCGACGCCCGCAATGTGCAGCGCTGCCGCGCCGCGCCGCAGTGTGTGCACGGCGTTGCTCACGTCGATCATGCGGCTCTGGCGGATGACATTCCTCACGATGGCGCTGCCGGCCCAATAATCGCGGTTGCCGAGAATCGCCAGTGCGCCATCCCGCGCGTTGAGGTCACGCAGCGTGATGATCAGGTCGTAGGCCAGCCTGCCAATGCGCGGCCCGGACAAAAAATCGCCCGTCACGACGACGAGGTCCGGCGCGAGCGCGTTTGCCTGTGCCACGATCTCGGCCAGCCGCTCGCGGGTGGTCCTGTCATCCAGGTGAATGTCGCTCAGCTGGACGATCCGGTAGCCGTCGAAGGCCGGATCGAGCCGATCCAGCCGCAGCGGCGCGTCTGTGACTTCGTACCAGTACGGCTCGACGTAGCGGGCATAGGCATAACCGCCGCCGCCCAGCACTGCCGGCGTGGCGACTCCCGCGACGACCAGCCGCAAGAAGGTCCGCCTCGACATCTTGTTCGCCATCGGCGCTTTTACGCTTTCAACGCCGCGACGATGTGACGACAGGCTGCCGTGAGCCGTTCGCGGTCCGATTCGCGGCAGTCGATGAACTGGATGGCCTTCATGTACGTCGGCAGGCCCGCCGTGCGCAGGTAAACCGGCAGCAAGACGCCGCCGTCGCTGTCCCGGTGGCGCATCCAGGCGATGTTGAACTCTTCCTGGCACACCTTCGAGGCCAGGTAATCTGGCGAATAGAGCGCGATGACCTTGTTGCAGTCGTCCAGCGCCTCGAAGATGCGCTGCTGCCACGCCGCGCCGGTATCGATCTCCAGCCGGTCGAAGAACACCCGGACGCCCGGCCACAGCCGCTTCAATTCGTCCATCACAAACTCGGCGCTGGTCTGGTCACGGCGCGAATAGCTGATGAACACGTCGTAGCGGTACTCCGGCGTGGCCTGGACCACCGCGCCGGCGTGCCGTTTCTTCAACACGCCAAATGCGCCCTTCACTTCCGCCGCCTTCAGCTCGTCTTTCTCCACGATGAGCAGGCGCTTGACGGGCAGACCGAGCGCCAGCCAGTGCACGGCGGCATCCAGCAGCGGCTCGATCATGTCCGCCACCGGCACGCGGT
>JADZBY010000167.1 GCA_020851855.1 Anaerolineae bacterium | reverse complement strand
GACAACGCCTGCGTTGTCCGCCGCACGGGCAGGGCAACGGCAACGGTGCGGACGAGGCAGGCCTCGTCCCTACACGACGATGCCGTAGGGACAACGCCTGCGTTGCCCGCCGCACGGGCAGGGCAACGGCGACGGTGCGGACGAGGCAGGCCTCGTCCCTACACGACGATGCCGTAGGGACCACGCCTGCGTTGTCCGCCGTACGAGCCACAATCAATCCCTCAGCGCCGCGCTTCCTGCACCAGGCGGTCGTATGCGCCCTGCCACGCTTCCGGGCCGCGCGTGAACTTGCTGATGGTGATGCCCGAAAAGTGCTCGAACAGCTTGGCCAACTCGGTGGGGAGATGGTCCCACTCCTCGCCGAGAATCAGGCGCTCCAGCCGGGCCGCTGCCGCGCCGACCCACGTCCATTGGGCGCGGAACTGCTCCACCTTGTTCCAGTAGTTGCGTTTCTCCCAGGCGACCATCGCTTCTTCGATGCCGTCTTCGATGCTCTTGAACGACGCCACCAGCGCCGCCACCATATCGCGCGCCTCGTCATCGATGCTCGTCTTTTGGCTCAGGCGGCGGATGATCTCGGCGGCAGTGCGCATGTGCTGGTTGCGGGCTTTTCCGGTGCTATCGGTATTTACTACACGGCTCATCGGCTGTGAAATCCCCCTGGCCCTTCTCCGGCCCCGTGCAACGTGATAGCCCCCGATACGCAGGAACTTGCCCGCAGGGGCAAAAGGCGTATCGCGGGCTATGGGTGTCGGTCTGAAATGCGGGGCACATTGTACCTGAGCCATTTTCCGCGCGCCAGTCACCGGAAACGCGAAAAGTAGGCGGCGCAAGCGCGTCGAGTGGGTTAAAAAGAGGCGGACGAGGCAGGCCGGCCCCTACGCGGATTCGCAGGGACAATGCCTGCATTGTCCGCCTTCACGCCGACTGTTCCGGCCTGCCGGGCCGCACGGCTTAATTGCAGCGGAAGCCCTTGGCGAAACCGTGGCCCGGCTGGCCTTCCGCGCCGTACTGGCCGCCGTTCCACGCTGCCCACAGGTTGCCTTGTTCGTCCATACTCAGGCTGATCGTGCCGTTCGGCTCGGCGGTGACGTACAGCCCGCTCAGACCGGCGGCGGCGAGATCGTCAAAGGTGAAGGTGGCCAGCCGGAAGCCCTTGCTCTTGTCATCCACGCCCCACACATCCACCGAGCCGGCAGGCCGGTTGCAGTAGATGGCCAGCCGGTCGCCAGGACGTGGGTCGACGCGGCCATCGCCGGGATTGAAGAAGGACGGCACAGGCGTGGCAAGCGCGCCGGAGCATGGTCCACTGGCAAGCACAGCGCTGGTGCTCACCTGCACCACGCTGAGCACGGTCCCTTCGGGCTGGGGCGGGTTGAGCGGGATGGTGACGGTGTATGTCGTGCCGCCGGGCTGGGTGGCGACCAGTGCGCTGCCGAGCACACTGCCGGCGTTATCCCGTACCTCAATCGCTTCGGGTGCGAGGCCGGGTGTGTAGACCGTGTATGTGCCCTGGACGGACGTGCAGCCGATGAGGATGGGGCCGATATCGGGCGGTACGCACGCGGCGAGCATCATCGCCACGAGTGAAAGGACGACGAGCGGCAAAAAGCGTTTATGCTGTGACATGGGAAGAATCCTTCGGGGTGAGTGCAATGAAGCGACGATACACTCATTGTAGCCTGCGGCGCTCTGCCTGTCCATCACCTGCGGATAAGCCGAACAGGCGGACGAGGCAGGCCGGTCCCTACGCGGATTCGTAGGGACAATGCCTGCATTGCCCGCCTGTTCATCACGCCGCTTCTGCCTGCCGGGCCGTACGGCTTAATTGCAGCGGAAGCCCTTGGCGAAACCGTGGCCCGGCTGGCCATCGGCGTTGTACTGGCCGCCGTTCCACGCCGCCCACAGGTTGCCTTGCTCGTCCATACTCAGGCTGATCGTGCCGTTTGGCTCGACGGTGATGTAGATGCCCGTGAGGCCGGCGGCAGTCAGATCGGCAAAGGTGAAGGTGGCCAGCCGGAAGCCCTTGCTCTTGTCATCCACGCCCCACACGTCGACCGAGCCGGGCGGCTGGTTGCAGTAGATGGCCAGCCGGTCGCCGGGACGTGGGTCGACGCGGCCATCGCGCGGATTGAACGAGGTGATCGGCGCGCCGGAGCACGCTTCACCAAAGATCGGACTGCCGTCTTCCGCGACCAGCAAGAGAAACGTGCCTTCGGACTGGACCGGATTCACCGGGATGTCGAACCAGAACGCCACGTTGTCGGCATCGACCGGAGTCACCTGAAGAGAGCCGCTGCCCAGCACGTTGCCGGACATGTCTTCCACGTAGACGGGCACGGATATCATCATGGCCAGCAGGTCTGGCGGGATGATCGCGAATGTGTCGGCGGGGACCAGAATCCCACCCTGAACATGGTCGCAGCCCACCACGAGGCCACCCAGCTCTGGCGGGATGCAGGCCGTTGCGAGAAAGGCGAGGACGACGAGTGTAAGTAGAACACGAAGTCGACGGTGCATAATGAATCCTTCGATGAGAGTGCTATTGAAACGCGATGATCCCATTGTACGGCGAGCGCGCTCGGCGGTCTACCCGCGTCGCATACCGGAACTATAACAGTGCCGCCCGGTCCGTGCGCTGCGAAAACCACCGCTGCCTGTTACCCTCTTCCCAAAACGCACATTTTCCTGTACACTCAGAGTGTTGACGTATGTGAAGACGTGACAACGGTTCAGGAAGGGTCAGAGTGGCGACTCACTCGACCGGGGCCGGGGTGCGCTTCCCAGGGAAAAGGCTGGAATCTTATGGTTGAGGAAACCACTGTGGGGCTGCGCACGCGGCCCGCGCGCCTGGAAGATGTTGAGGCAGTGACGGCGCTGCTGAACGCGTGCAGCGTCTTCGATAGCGGCGCGCCGGACACCGTCGTCGAGACGCTGCGCTTTGAGTGGGAAAGCCCCAAGATGAATCTGGACACCGATACGCTTCTGGTGACGAACGGGGATGGCAAGCCCGTGGCTCATGCCAGCACGTTCGAAATGGAGCCACCGGTGCGCATCTTCGGTTTCGGGCGCGTTCACCCGGACTACCGTGGGCAGGGCATCGGCGCGACGCTCCTGAAGTGGATCGAAGCGCGTGGGCATCAGACGATGAAGAAAGCGCCCGCCGATGCGCGCTTCACGCTCAATCAGAGCGTCGAGCAGCGGAATGCGCCGGCGGCGGACCTGCTGAAAGCGCACGGCTACACGATGGCGCGGCGCTTCTGGCGCATGGAGATCGCGCTGAATGATGCGCCGCCGCCGCCGGTCTGGCCGGAAGGCATCACGGTGCGCACGATGGATGTGGAGAAGGACGCGCGCGCCGTACACGCCGCCATCGACACGGCGTTTCAGGATCACTGGGGCTTCATGCCCTGGCCCTACGAGCAATTCGAGTATTACATGCTCAAAGACCCGACCTTCGACCCGTCGCTCGTCTTCATGGCGATGGATGGCGAGAAGGTGGCGGGGGTGTCGTTCTGCTTCCCACGCATCGACGAGGACCCGGACATGGGCTGGGTGGGCGATCTGGGCGTGCTGCGCGAGTACCGCAAGCGCGGGCTTGGGCTGGCGCTGCTCCATCACAGCTTTGGCGAGTTCTACCGGCGTGGAAAGCCGCGCGCCGGGCTGGGCGTCGACTCGCAAAGCCTGACCGGCGCGACGCGGCTCTACGAGCGGGCCGGGATGCACGCCGCGCGCACCTGGGACCGTTACGAGAAGGAACTCCGCCCCGGCAAAGATTACACGGTCCAGGCCTTGTCCGAGTAATCGGGCGGCGTGTCATTCGAGACTGCACAGCGGGGGAGATCGTCGATCTCCCCCGCCTGATTCCGAGCCGGGCGGCGTTCACTCGAACAAGGTGCGGATGGCAGGCCGGAGCGACGGGTAACTGCACAGGCTGGTGTTGTCGCTGAAGGTGTCGAGGTTGCCGATGCGCGTCCGGGCGGCGATGGCCCTCACCGCCGGGTCGCGAATCTGGCCGATGAGCGCATCGGCAAAGCGTTCCCCGTGAATGACCAGGAAGGGCCGCCCGTGAAAGTGCGAAACCTGGTCCGGCAACGGCGCGGTCAGGCCGAGCGCGTTGTGCATCCGGGCCAGCAAGACATAGGCGCGGCACAGGTGCGCCTCACGCTCGCGCCACTCGCCCGCCGCCAGCGCCGCATCCAGCGCAGGCCGCATCTCGGCGGCGCACGCCAGCCGCGCAAAAGCCGTCCCGAACCACTTCGCATAGGGCGCGTACTGGCGCTCCATTAGGAAGCACAGGCGCATCACGTCGTGGACGAGGCGCGCCGTGAGCAACCGCGAGCCGATCTCGTCGCCATTGTCGGCGGTGCGACCCATGAACGGCTCTTCTTCCGCGAGACGCTGCCAGCCCGCCGCCATCAGGTACAGCCACACGTCATGTGGGAAATACGCCAGCCGGGCCTGCATGGCCGCCACGTCGCCCAGGCCGCTGTGAAAGATGGCCCCGCCGGTCAGCGTGCGTAGTCGCTGTTCGGGAAAGGTGAGCCAATCGGCGGGTGAGATCGGATCGGTAGCCGCCGGATCGAAGTTTAGGTAGTCCTGCACGAAGCGGCGCACGCTGGTCACGTCGATGCGCCGCCGCACCTCGCCCACGCCGCGTGGGTCCGAAGCGATGAGCAGCACGCCCGGCTCGCCTGGCGAATCGCGAAAGCCTGTCGGGTAGCCAAGAAACTCGTCGGGAAGCTCGCGCCCCGTGAACGCGGCAAGGCGCGGGGCGTACGCAGGCGCGTCTGCTTCAGAGAGGAAGAGCATGGCGCGCGGCCCCCAGTGATGATCGCGCGACATGGGTGTGTCAAAGCCGAGGATTTCCGAGCCGGGGCCGATCAGCGCGGCGTCGTAGGCAAGGCCGGGAAAGTGGCCGTCAAGAACCGGGCGCACCGCCTCGTGATAGAAGCGGCGCGCCAATTCCAGGCCGGGAATGAAGGGCGGCACGGTGTCCTGCTACAGGTTGCCGCTGAAGAAGCCGGCGACGATGACGCCCAGCATCACGCCGAAGGGCAGGAAGATGCCCAGCGGCACGCCCTGACCGGTCTGGATGCTCAACAGGCCGATGCCCAGCAGCAGCAGACCGCCCACCCAGGTGAAGACGTTCACCCGCCAGCGCTGATTCGACTGGTAGATGGCCGACCCGACGAGGATCGCGCCGCCAATCAGCGAAATCCATTCTGCACGCAGCGCCGGGTAGAGCAGCGTCAGCAGAAACAGCACAATGATCAACCCGTAGATTGCAATCTCGAACGAGGCTTCGCGTTGGCGACGCCGGTTTGAACGTCGAGCCATAGACCGTCACTACTCCTTCGTTATTCGCTCACCGCCTATTATAGTCAATTTCGCACATTTGTGCGGAGCAAATCAGCGTTATGCTACATAGGTGTACGCATGTCGATGCGAATGGATGCACGACAGGCCCAACAGGACAACCCTATGTTCAGGTTCACAACGCTGCGCGCCCGGCTGCTGGCGGCATTCGCCTTTCTGCTGATCCTGACCCTGCTGCTGAGCAGCGTGGCCTTGCTCGTGGTGCTGCGCACACAACCGTTTCCCTCGAACGAGCTTGGTGTGCGGTTGGCGGCGGCCATTCAATTGTTGCAGACGCAGGCCGAGGCGCGAACGGCGCTCTTTGAGCTGAACGCGGCGCAGGAACGCGCGTTTGTGGCGTTGGCCCGCACGCTGCAACAGCGCGGCGCGACGGTCCGTGTGATTGTGCTGCGGCCCAACGGGCGAATCGTGCTCGATACAGGCGGCCTGGAGCGGCGCGGCGCGCAACTGGACATTGCCGAAGAGGCGCGTTACGCGCCCGTCGAACTGGAAAACAGCGCCGAGGCAGGCCTGACGCGCGGCGTACTGCGCGCCTCGGACGGCTCCGAGTGGGTGTTTTTGGCCGGGCCGGTCAATGCGGCGCTGCCCAACGGCTGGAGAGTCGTGTTTGCCGCGCGTGCGCCGCAGCCGCGCAGCCTGCGCGACCTGGTCGCCATCTACGGCGATGATCTGTTGCGGCCTTTCGCCCAGGCCGGGCTGGTCGGGCTGATCGCCGCGCTGGCGCTGTCCATCGTGCTGGCGCGCTGGGTGGCGCGGCCCTTACAGGACATTGCCGAGGCGGCGCGGGCCATCGCACAGGGCCAGATGGGCCAGCGCGCGCCGGTACGTGGCCCGGACGAGGCGCGCACCGTGGCGCTGGCGTTCAACCACATGATCGAACAAACCGCCGCCGCGCAGCAGGCCCAGCGCGACTTTCTGGCCAATGTGACGCATGACCTGCGCACGCCGCTGACCTCGATCCAGGGCTTTTCGCAGGCGATCATCGAGGGCGTCGCGGCGGATGCGGCCTCGTCGCAGCGGGCGGCGCGCATCATCTACGACGAGGCGGCGCGCATGAACCGCATGGTCGAGGAACTGCTCGATCTGGCGCGCATCGAGGCCGGGCGCTCCACCATGACGCGCCACACGGTGCAGCTTGGCGACATCCTGGGCGCTGTCACGGAGCGCCTGACGCCGCGCGCCAACGAATGCGGCGTGGCGCTGACCGCCGAGATACAACCGCTGCCGCCGGTGGCCGGCGATGGCGACCGGTTGGTGCAGGTCTTCGGCAATCTGGTGGACAACGCGCTGAAACACACGCCATCCGGCGGCAATGTCACGCTGCGCGCCGCGCCGAAAGACCAGGGCAAGGACTCCGGCATCTTGGTCGAGGTGAGCGACACGGGCGAAGGCATCCCCGCCGACGACGCGCCGCATATCTTCGACCGCTTCTACCAGGTGGACAAAAGCCGGGAGCGCAGCGCGCGAGACGGCGTCGGGCTGGGGCTGGCCATCGCCCGGCAGATTGTCGAGGCGCACGGCGGCCATATCAGCGTGCAGAGCCGTGAGGG
>JADZBY010000166.1 GCA_020851855.1 Anaerolineae bacterium | reverse complement strand
TCTTGCAGGGTCCGACAGGTTTCCGGGCGGCTCACGAGCCGCCCCTACAGCGCCACAATGTGTAGGGGCGCATCGCGACGCGCCCATCTTGCAGGGTCCGACAGGTTTCCGGGCGGCTCACGAGCCGCCCCTACAGCGCCACAATGTGTAGGGGCGCGTCGCGACGCGCCCGGTCACCAGCCTTCATACATGGATGCGGAATCATCTGGCGCACCCGGCGCTAAAGCGACCGGGCTAAGGGTACAAAGCCCTTCGGGCTGGGATTTTGTTTCCAGCCCGAAGGGCTTTGTAGTTTCAGCCTGGACCTTCAGGTCCAGGCATCCCGCTCGATCCCGTCACCGCGCGCGCAGGATGTCTTCCAGGCAGGGCACAAACGCCTTGGCGCTGACCGGCTTGGGGAAAAACCCGTCGAACCCGGCGCGCGCCGCGTCTTCGGCCACGTCCGGCGCATAATAGGCCGTCACCGCTACGACGGGCAGGTGCGCCGTCGCCGGATTGGCCCGGATGGCGGCCAGCGTTTGCCAGCCGTCCCTGCCGGGCATGGCCAGATCGACAACGACAAGCGTCGGCGTTGTCGTCTCCAGCAAGGCCAGGCACTCGTCGCCGTTGTGCGCGATATCGACGTGCACGCCGTGATGCTCCAGGATTTTCGACACGAGGCGCACGCTGTCCGGCTCATCCTCGGCGATGACCACGCGCCACGAGGCGGTTTCAAGGATGTCACTCGGCATGATGGCTCGCCTTTTCCGGCGCGTTGTCCTGCGCCCTGGTCGCTGTGGATGTGGATGCGGACCGCGCCCGGCGCATTTCGAGGACCTGACGCAAGCAGTCTTGAATCTCTTTGAAGAAGGTCATCAGGCGGAAGGGCTTGGCGATGTAGCCGTCGAACCCGGCAGCCAGCGCCCGCTCTTTGTCGCCGTGCATGGCGTGCGCGGTCAGCGCGATGACCGGAACCGTCGCGGTCAACGGATCGGCCCTCAGACGCTCGATCATCTGCCAGCCGTCCATGCGCGGCATCGACAGGTCGAGCAGGATGAAGGTAGGGACCACCTTTTCGAGGATGCCCAATCCCTGCAAGCCATCCTGCGCCGTGTGGACCCGCGCCCCCATGAAGGACAGCACCTTTTCGGCGACGCCCAGGTTATCCGGCTCGTCGTCAACAATCAGCACGGTCCATTGCTTCGCGTCATCGCTGAGAGTGAACATCCTTACCCCTCGGTGAGCGCCGTCTGAACCAGACTCTCCACTCGCCCATGCTCATCCAGCGGCAGGTAGACGGAGAACGTGCTGCCCTGACCAACCTGGCTCTTGACGCGCACCGTGCCGCCCATGAGCAGGGCCAACCGGCGCACAATGCTCAGGCCCAGGCCCGTCCCGCCGTACTGGCGAGTCGTCGTGCCATCCGCTTGCCGAAATTCCTGGAAAATCGTCTCTAACAGGTGCGATGCGATGCCGGGGCCGGTGTCGGTGACCTCGATCCGCCAGGCGTCGCGCGCGTGTTTCGCCACCTCGATGCGCACCTCGCCTGTGTCCGTGAACTTGATCGCGTTGGACAGCAGGTTGATGGCGATTTGCTTGAGCCGCCCGATATCGCCCAGGAGCGTCTCCGGCAGGTTGTTATCCAGGCTGCTCGTCAGTTTTAGCCCCTTCGACTCGGCCAGGCCGCGCACGTGCTGTACCACTTCGTCCAGCCAGGGCCGGACCGCGACGGGCCGCGTTTGAAGCTCCATGCGCCCCGCCTCGATCTTCGACAGGTCGAGCACCTCGTTGATCAGGCTGAGCAGATGCTCGGCGTTGCTCAGCACGCGCTGCTGGTAATCCGTCTGTTCGGACGTCAGCGGCCCGGTCATTCCGGCGAGCTGAATCTCGGTGTACCCGATCACGGCGTTGAGCGGCGTGCGCAGTTCGTGCGACATGGTGGCGAGAAACTGGCTCTTGAGGCGGGTGGCTTCTTCGGCCTCACGACGCGCCCGCTCCAGCTCGACATTGGCTTTGGCAAGCGCCTCGTTCTGCGCCTGGATGCGGCGCTCGGCGGCCCGCCGCTCGGTGAAGTCGTGCAGGATAATGACGATGCCCGTCAGCGTGTTATTGCGGCCCATCAGCTGGGAAAACCGCAATTCCAGGTCGCGGTATTCTGGCCCAGCGGCGTCCGTCTTGCCGTTGTTGCTCGTCCCGGCCCGCCCGCGCAGGCTGATGTCCATCCGGCGCTGGCTGAAATCGGCGAGCGTGACGAGGTTCGGCAAGACATCGGTCACCGGCCTGCCCATGAGCAGCGTCCTGGGCGTGCCAAAAAGCTTCTCCGCCGCCGGATTCAGGTCGACCAGGTGGCGCTGGGCGTCGAGGACCAACACGCCGTCGCCCATGTTCTCCATGACCACGTCGCGCGCGATGGGGACCACACCCAGCATCTGAACGCGCAGCACGCCCCAGGCAAACGCCAGCCCGGTGATGGTGAAGGCGAACGGCGTCAGGTCGATCACCGTCAGGCCGGAAATGACCAGGATATTGGTGATCCACGGCGGAGCGACCGCCAGCGTCAGGGTAAACAGGTGGGGCCGGTAGAGGTGCGGCGAGCGGCGATAGGCGTTCACGATGAACAGCAACCCGCCCAGCATCAACAGGTACGAGTACCCGGAGTGGATGTAAAACCACGGGCCGGATGCCGACGTGGACATGCCGATGCCGCCGACCTGTTCCCAGGTGATCGGTGTGTTCCAGTGCAGCCCGTGCAATTCCGTGCTGCCCATGATCAGGATAGTCAGCGTCGGGATGACGAGCAGCGCGGCGAGGCTCCGCCGGGTAAGCCAGCGATCCTGGCGCGTATAGACCGCCACGAACACCATCCACGTCACCGGGCCAATCGCCACCGCCGCATAACGCAGCTTGGCATACGTCAGCTTGAAGGCCGGGTTTGTGATGCTCAATTCCATCACGTAGAAGAGCGACCAGAACGCAATGTCCAGCGTCATTGCGGTGAAAGCGACGCCAACAGCGCCGATGCTTTCACGGCGACGCCAAGCCGCAGCGGCCAGGATGCCCGACGTGATGGCGGCCAGCAGCAGGGGAATGAGGTTAGCGGAAATCTGCCATGTCATCTGCGTTGTCCCACTGAGTGTGCGCCGGCGCGAAATACACGCCACCCAGGGTCCAACGGCGTTGAGACCCGACCATCCAACGATCACAGGTGTGGGGTGGCGACACATCCTGTATATATCATACGGATTTTATTACGATGTGTATCACGCGAGTGTGTGAATTTTGTCTGAAGTTCGTGGAAGTTCTGTAGTTTACAGCGAGCGGTCCAGGACGCTGGCAAATGGCAAAGAAAAGCGCCGCCATCGGGACGAAAGGCGGCGCATCACGTTCTTTACGCGCCATTCCCCTGTGACGAATGGGGCGTAGCGGGCAGGGTAGCCAGCGCACATTCGGGCGCTTGACGTTTACGCATCCCCCGCCCACGGATTGCGCATGGTCTGGATCAGGATCGGCAGGCCGATCTTGATGTTCTCGGAGCGCGTCAAGAGGAACGTGACGAGATCGGCAATGTCGGACGGCATCAGGCACAGGTCCAGGTCCAGGCCGGGCAAATCGCGCGACATCTCGGTGACGACCATGCCGGGGCAGATCGTATTCACCCGGATGCCGTGCGCCTGGTTCTCGCGCTGCACGTACTCACCGAGGGCGTTCAGGCCGTGTTTGCTGACGCCATACGCGCCGTTGCCCTCGTAATACTCCACACCCGACTCGGAGCTGATGTTGATGATGTGCCCACGCCGCCGGGCGCGCATGTGTGGCAGCGCAAAGCGGCACATCAGGAACGGTCCGCGCAGGTTGTTGGCCATGATCCGGTCCCACTCGGCGATGTCGTGGTCATGGATGTAACCGCCGCCGTCGACCGCCGCGTTGTTCACCAGGATATCGAGCGCGCCGAACGCTTCCAGCGCGCCGCGCACCAGCCGCTCGGCGTCGGCTTCCTGCGAGACATCCGCCTGGATGGGCAGCGCGTCGCCGCCCGCGTCGAGGATACGCTGCGCCGTGGCCTGAATCGGCCCCAACCGCCGCCCGGCAATGACCACGCGCACGCCCGCCGCGCCCAGCGCCAGCGCGACAGCCTGCCCGATGCCCGTGCCGCCGCCGGTGACGATGGCTGTCTGCCCACGCAAGTCCGTGTCCGGCCCGGAACGCGCCTGGAATGGTCCTGGTTTTTGCACGCCTTGTGCTCCTTCCGAAATGCCGCCCTCTCGATCAGGGCCATCGCATCAAAACGTCCTCACCCCCGGCCCCTCTCCATGTCCGTCACCCCAGGGGGGACCCCGACGGCATGGAGAGGGGAGATCGGCTGCCATACCGGCGCGTGCTTCCCCCTCTCTACGCGGTATTCCGCGTGGAGAGGGGGTCAGGGGGTGAGGGTTCTCTGCAAGCCACCCTCTCGATTGTACAGGTTGCCGGCCAGAATACGATCAGGCTATGATTCCCGCCGCGAAGACCGGCAGAAGAGGCAGACAGAGGCGATCTTATGGCGACAACTCCGCGTTCAGGGCACAGCCGACGCGGTTTCTTGCGGCTGGCAGCGGGCATGGCGGGCGCGTGGATGCTCGGCGCAGGCCGGGCGCGCGCGGCGGACGCGGAGCCGTTCGTCGTGCCGCCCACGCTCATGCTTCACCCGCGCGAAAAGGACATTGCACAGCTGCCGCGCATCCTGGCATGGCTCACGGACAACGACTACCGCACTATCCTGTACGCCGATCTGGCGCGGGCGGTGCGCGGCGAGACGCCGCTCCCGGCCAAAACGGCGCTCATCACCATCGATGACCTCGGCTCGCACTACATCGAGCCGGAGTTTTACACCATCGCGGACCTGATCGAAGAATCGGGGCACAGGGCCAGCTTCGGCGTGGTGACGCGCAGCACACCCCAGCGCAGCCCGCACGAGTGGGGCGTCCTGCGCGAGCTTTCGGCGCGCGGCTTCGAGATGAACACGCACACCAGCACCCACAGCGTGCTCTCCGACCTCGAGACGATGGACGAGATGCGCGAAGAGATTGCGGGGTCGGCGGCCATGCTGGCGGATGGCCTGGGCGCGCATCCGGTCAGCCTGATCGTGCCCTACGGGGATGTGTACACGCCCGAACGTTTCCGCATCTTCGACCAGCGCATCTTTGACGCGGCGCTGGAAGCCGGATTGGATTTCGTGGTGGGCATCGTGCAAGGCCGCACCATCCCGCCGGACATGCCCGCCCCGTATTACGTGGGGCGGGTCGGCGTGGGCGTCGATTCGTTCCAGACGCGCTGGTGGCTGGAACATTTCCAGGACGCATGAGAGGCCGCGTCATCCCATCGGTTCGCAGAAGACATCAGGAGCGGACAACGCAGGCGTTGTCCCTACGAATGACGTAGGGACGAGGCCTGCCTCGTCCGCTGTCTGCCTCGTCCGCCGTGTACCGCATGCGCCGCCTGTATCCCGCACCCCTCGCTCTGAGGGAGAGGGGTCGGGGATGAGGGTTACTGCGACGCGCGAATCTCCGTCCAGGTCTGGTCCCAGAGCAGCAGCCCTTCTTCGTCCAGCGGGCGATACCACTCCAACCGCTCGCGTTCTTCCTCGTCCGGCAGCATGGCGTGCACTTCGGGCGGGATCAGATCGTAGGCGGCCATGTTGGCGGGCATGTAACCGGTCATTTGGGCCGTGCGCGCCGCGTTTTCCGGCTCCAAGAGGAAATTGATGAAGTGCTCGGCGGTGCGCTT
>JADZBY010000165.1 GCA_020851855.1 Anaerolineae bacterium | reverse complement strand
GCCACGTCGCCATTGAGGGCGCGGTCCCGTATGACTGGCTGATGAACTTCTACTGCCAGCTGCCCGGCGATCTGTTCTTGAGCACGCAGGCGTTCGGCGGGCGCGATGCCATCCAGCAGCGTTTGCCAACCTGGATTGAAGCTATCCGGCAGGCGCTCGAGGGTGCAGGCGTGCCTTATGGGTTGGCCGATTCGGACATCGGCGACGACAGCATGGCAGCATATCGCGCCGTCGTCTGCCCGACGTTCGAGTGGATCGACCGCGAGGTACTGGAAAAGCTGGGCCGCTATGCGCGGCAGGGCGGGCACGTCATCTGCGGGCCGCGCCTCCCGGCGGAAACGCTCGACGGCCAGCGGCTCGACGTCTGGGAGCCGGTAGCGCCGCTGCAGGCCACGCCGCGCATGGACGTTGACGCCGCACTGTGGCTCGAGGATGTGGACCTGTGGGCGGCGTCCGAGGGCGACACGGCTCCGAGCTACGTCCATCGCTTCACCTGCGGTGCGGGGCAGGTCACAGTGCTGGCGGCAACGTTCCCGGCGGCGGATATACTGGGTGAAGGGCCGCGAGGATACCGCCGTTTCGCGCCGACGCTGCTTCGCGTGCTCGGCAGCAGCGGAATCGGGCCGCTTTACTGGCTGGATAACCCCCACCTGGACCTCAGCCTGCTGTCCGGCAATGGGCGGCGTGTGATGTGCGTCGCCAACGCGACAGATGCCGAGCAGACAGCAACCGTGCAGGCTCGTGGCGCGCCCGGCTACGTCGACGTGGACACCGGCGAGCACGGTGAGGGCGCGATGCGTTTCGTCGTGCCGCCCTGGACTATCAAAGTGTGGGAGATCGTGTAATGACCTCTGGAGACGGCCTGGGAATCTCTGCACCGTGGATGAAGGTGGAACGGCTTGACCCGGTCCAGTGGGGCAGGCTGTACAGCCTGCTCATCAAGCCTAACCGCGCTGCCACGGGCCTGTATATCTTGCACGACGAGGGCCGCATCGCCTCGGTGACGCCTGCCTATGCGCAATCGCTGCTCGGCCTGCCGCCGGACCTGGGCGATCCGGAAGCTGCTGCCGCCGAGCTGTACACCATCTGGATGCGCGGTCCGGTTGCCATTTTCGAGCGCACGGCGCTGAAGCGTGCCTTTGACCGCATCCAGCGTGCGCGCGACGATGGCGACGACATCCTCTCCTTTCTGATTAAACTGACCGGGGAGATCGCCGACGAGCCGGGCATCGTCTTCGAGCCGAATCCATTCGCGGCGTGGCGCGCTGTACCGCCGGGGCTGCCGCGGGCCTTCGTAAATGTGGTCGCGCCCGGCGGCAAGAAAGCGTCGGTCGTGCTGAGCGTGTACGACGAGGGCGGCTTGTGGACGAGCCTGCTGCTCGGCTTCGAGGGCGGCCAATTAACGCTGGTCACGACGCTGCCGATGGCGTCCGGCGTGGACTGGCACGACGATCGGCGCCGCCTGATCCCGTTTGCAGAAGCGCGTTTTGGGCCAGTAGCGCTGGGGTTGTTCTGCCCGCTGGCCGTGGTCGAGCGTAATGGGCTAAGCCCACAGAGCGCGTCGAAGTGGCTGGCGTCCGAAGCGCGCGGGGAGTTCCTGTGCGCGCCGCTTTCCATGCAGGAGCTTACCGTGATGATATCGGGCAGTCTTGGATTTCTGCGGTAAGTAGTCTTCGGCCCCAGAGGCGCTCACGTTTGTGGGATCACAACTATACTGCGGAGCGGCTTGTACACAGCTTAGGCGCTCTATTGTGGCCATTTTCACAATAGCCTCCGTGGGTGTCGGGCCTCAGAGATTGTTCGGCGGCATGACGAGGGCGAGACGCTGTCAGCCTTGGCGAAGCACTTGGGCGTGTCGGAGCAGCGCGCGTGGTACATCGTCAGGCGCAGAGGGCGGTCGTGTGACTCGGTGAATGTTCGCTCGACCAGAAGGAGAGCAGAATAGAGGGTCAACAGCCTGCCTTTCCGCACATAGGGTCAGAGTTCCAAAGCGACCGGAAGGTTTCGTCCCTGAACGGCCCCCCGCCCCGGCACAATGCCATGACCAGAATCGCGTGGTTCGGAAAGTCCCCGCTCGCTGGCTCAGATCTGTAATATACTGATGCAGATGAGGGATAATTGCTCATATCTCAATCGGCAGTACCTACCGCACATCAAGAACTTAACGGAGTGTCTCACGGAAACGGGACGACCATGTAGACGACGTGAACAGCCTTAGGAGGCGGTCGATGCAGCTCCTACCTCGATTGGCAAGCCCCTGGCACGCTTTGGTGGCAGTAAAGCGGCTGCGCATGTTACTGGGGTCGAAACAACGGCTTCCCGCACTCCTACTTGCGCTCGCGTTGGGATTTTTCCCTCAGACTACAGTGGGTCATGCCCAGGACGGCGGCGCTGGCTCCGGACAACTGTTGAGTGTCAGTTATGCGCTGGAAATCGATACCGCAGGGCTTTCAAATAATCGCCTGTGCCTGGGACGCACGGTCAATCTACCTATCAAGGTTCTTGCGTTTGTAGAGGTTCAAGGCGGAGCTACCGCCAGTCCCATAGAAGTCCGCCGCGCGTCATTCACGACAACCGTTCAAAACCCAAGTGTCATCAGCGCGCAAGGTATCATGTCGGGGTTGGGCGCAGCCCAAGATGCACCATTTTCCGCGCATCTCGAGCTGCGGGGCGAAGGGGTAGGCAGAACCCGCATTGACGTCAGCGGTCTCATCGAGTCCAGCACACACTTGTCTCTGGACGAAGAAGCGGGCCTGCCGATAGTGACGATGGGACAAACGCCCACTGCCTCTGTGGAAGTGCAGATTGTCCCGTGCCAGTACAGGGTAGATATCGGCTCTGTATGGGTGACAAGCCTATGGGGCGCAAATGCCTGGGTGAGTTCGGACATGATCAATTTACGCCTGACCAGCACGACAGGAACGACGTTCGATACCTCGGCAATGCCTGCCAATCTCCCAGGTATGAAGTGGCGCACGCTGATGAACCGCATCCGTGGATGCCTGGTTTCAGACCAGCACTGGGATTTCTTTGTCCCTCCAATACGGGGAGAGGTATTAGATGACACCATTTCGCTGTCGATTGGCTACAGCCGCGTTGCTCCGCCACTGAGCTACTATCGGACTCTATGTCCGATTCCAGCGGGCATCACTCCCGGCTATTGCCCAGACTATCCAGACCGCACTTGTTTTGTTGCGCGGCGTCCCGGCGGAGATTGGTTTGAGCCGAAGTCACCGACAGATCCGCTCATTTTCCGACTCGAGGGCGAGACCATCCGGGTACCGCAGACGCTGATTCACGCACATGGCACGGCCACCGGCAGCATCACGATCACCCTGACGCCGATCTTGTCTCAATAGCGCCAGTGCTGAGGACTGCGATTTGCCCAGCGGCGGATAAGAGGAGACGGACCCATGACTCGCCTGGTTCTAGAGCGTCGTACCTTAGCGCTTTTTGCCATTCTGGGCTTTTTCATGCTCTCGACCTTTCCGCTCCTGGCACAGGGAGACCCGACTCAGGAACCGGAAGCCACCGCCCAGGCAACTCCCGGACCCGTCGAGGTGACGTTTGGTTCGGGGCCTTTCAATTTGCTGGCGCCGACGTTCGGCCTGGCCGATCTGTCCAGCTATCAGGCGATGCTCACTCTGACTTTTGAGGGGACAAACGCAGGGCAGGCTGTGCAGTGGAAGCGCACATATACCATGCTGGTCGCGCGAACACCTCCGGCTCGACAGCTTACCATCGAGACTTCGGAGGATTCCGCCGACCAGGTGTTTATGGCCGAAATCGGCGGCACCCTTTACGAGCGCCGCGCAGGCAGCTCTTGCACGGCAAGGGCAGTGCAGGTCGCGGGCGCATTCGCAGAGCGATGGGAACCGGCTGGCTTCCTGTACGGCCTGATCGGGGCCAACGAAGCCGGTACGGAGACGATCGATGGGGTGGCGGCAGACCACTACACCTTCGATGAGTTCGCCCAGGGCGCGGCAGGGATCGCTGACTCGACGGGGGAGCTGTGGGTTGCATCGCAAGGCGGTTACCTGGTCCGCTATACGCTCACGACGATAGCGGGGCCGCAGTACTTTGGGGATGGCGTCGAAGGAGCGCTTTCGTGGGACTACCAGCTCAGCAGTGTAAATCAGCCGCTGGTCATCGAAAGACCGGATGACTGTCCGCCGGGCACGCTCGATCTGCCAGTGCTGCCGGATGCCGCCGACCTGGTGCAGATACCCGGATACACCTCCTATAGCACGGCATCCGGCGTTGACGAGGTGGTCGCTTTCTACAAGGAGCAGGTCGCCGCTGCCGGCGCACAGGTCGCGAACCCGCCACTGATCAGCGGCAACGGCGCTGTGTACGGCTTCACCCAGGCGGACCAACCTGTGCTCCTCAGCGCCTCCAGAGTCGGTGACCAGACCAGCGTGCAGCTTCAGAGCGTGGCCGACCCCGCAGCGCTGGCGATTGCCGCAGAAGTGCCCCCTATCGTGATTGCAGCCGAGGATACGCTTGGGGACTGCGCCGCCGGCGGCGTGCCGGTTCTTCCTGACGCTTCAGACGTGATCAGCCTGCCCGGTGGCCTCAATTAT
>JADZBY010000164.1 GCA_020851855.1 Anaerolineae bacterium | reverse complement strand
TCATAAACCCGCACCGCCGCATCGGCCCCAACGCTGAACAGCAAGCGCCCGTCTTTGCTGAGCGCCAGGCCGGTGATCGCCGCCCGCGCGCCCACGTCGAGCATATCGCCCGCCTCGGTCCGCCGGTCAAAGCGCCATACCTGCCCGTTTTCCAGGCCGAGCAGCAGCCAGCGCCCGTCGCCGCTGAAGGCCAGCGCATTGCACACGCCCCCGTCGCTCTCCAACGTCATGATCGGCTCGCCGGTATCCAGCGACCACAACCGCGCGGTGCGGTCCGAGGCCGTCGAGGCGATCACCGGCTCAACCGGGCTGAAGCCGCACGCAAGAAGCGCGCCGGTGTGCCCACGCATGGTGAGGATCGGTGCGCCGCTCTCCGCATCCCACAGGCGCAGCGTCCGGTCCGCGCTGCCAGAGAGCGCCAGCCAGCTCTCACGCTTCATGCTGCCCACGCGCAACGGGCGAGGGCTGAAGGCGCAGGCGGTGGCCGCGTCGCCGTGGCCGCTCAGCAGGCGAACGGTGCGGCCCGATGCGGCGTCCCACAGGCGCAGCGTCTTGTCCGACGAGGCGGTGAGCGCCATCCGGCCATCCGGGCGCAGCGCACAGCCGTTCAGCCCGCCGGTGTGCCCGCGTAAGATGGCCAGCGTTCGCCCGGTGTCGGCTTCCCACAGGCGGGCGTCGCGGTCCAGCGAGGCGGTCAGCGCGATGCGCGAATCGCCGCCAAACGCACAGCCGCGCACGTCCGCCCCGTGCGCCTCGACGGCCCGGTGCGCCGCGCTGAACGGCTCCGGCAGGGTCCAGCGGTACAGCGTCCGGTCGGCAGCGCCCGCCAGCACGATCACGCCGGACGAATCCGGCCCGGCGGGCAACAGGGCACAGCTTCGCGCGGCGGCGGGCAGGTCCAGCCGTGCTGCCGGCTCGCCGCCGGGCAGCGCCCACAGCCGCACGGTGCGGTCATCGCTCGCCGCCGCGACCAGCGCCCGTTCTCCCAGCCGCACATAGGCGACGCCGTTGATCGGCGCGGATGGCCCGGCCAACGCCTGGATCAAGGCCCCGCCGCGCACATCCCAGAGGCAAACCTGTCCATCCGTACCGCCGGTGAGAACCAGCGCCGACTCCGCGTCGGACGGCGCGCCGATACAGGCCGTCACCGCGCCGCGATGGCCGGACAGAGTCGCGCGCAGCGTGCCGCCCTGCGTCTCCCAGACTCGCACCAACCCATCCGCGCCGCCGGACACTGCCAGCGCACCGCCCGCCGCAAAGGCGCAGCAGCGCACGGCGTCCGGGTGCTCGTAAAAGGCGGTGAGCAAGCGGCCCGTGCGCGTATCCCACAGCTTCAGCAGCTTGTCGTCGCCGCAGGTCAGGGCGCGCCCGCCGTCCGCGTTCAACGCACAACCGGCCAGCGGCGCGCGGTGGGCGGCGATCTCGCGGCGCGCTTCGCCCGTCCACAAATCCCACAGGCGAGCGCTCCCAGCGGCGGCGGCGGACAATCCCAGCCGACCATCGGGCGCAATGGCGCAGGCGGTCAGGGCGTTTGCGCCGCGCTCGCCGCCTGTGCCCGCCCAGGCCGCCAGCAGCGCGCCGTCGTCGCGATTCCACAGCCGCAGATAGCCGTCTTCGCAGGCCGCCAGCCAGCGCTCCCCGGTCGCCGGCGCGCCCAACGCCAGCACGGTGGAGCCATGCCAGAGCGACTCGGCAGCGGGACCTGCCGCGCCGGGGAACGGCCACAATAGCCGCAGCCACGGCGCGCGGCGCGTTTTGACCGCCTTGTCAAGCGCTGCCCGCAAGCCCGGAATGCCCGCCAGCCGCCCGTACAACTGGGCGAAGAGCGCATCCTGGCCGCCCGCCAGCGCCGCGCCCGATTCGCGCAGCGCGTCCGCCGTCGCCCGCATGAGTTCCGCCGGGCCATCGTACCCGGCGTCGGCCAGCGCGCCGCCCACCAGCGCCACATCGTCGAGCACGTCGGCCAGCGAGAGGCCCGCCCGCCGCGCGCTGAGCCGCGCTTCCAGGAAATTCAGGTCCAGCAACGCCTCGGCAGCGCGCAGCGCGTCGCCGGCCAGCACGAGATGGGCCGGCAGGTTCGCCAGCGCATATTCGTCCATCTGCTCCGGCCCAGCGCCGGTCAGCGCATCCGCGATGCGGCGGTGTGCAGCGTTCAGCCCGTCCGGGTCGCTCTCGGCCAGCCAGTAGCGCAACGCCGGGTGCGCCAGCCGCCACGTCGGGCGCGCGCCGGCCTCTGCCATTGCCGTGACCAGCGGGCGCAGGCCGGTCAGCCGGTCGCGCACGTCGCGGGCGCTCTTGTCCAGGATCATCGCGAGCAGCCCTTCGTCGAGCGGGGCGCGCGCGGCGGCCAGGATGCGCGTCAACGGGGCGGCGTCCGGCACATGCGCCTCGGCCCGGCGCAGCAGGTCCGCGAAGAGCGGCTCCAGCCCGGCGGGCAGATCGGCCAGATCGCCCGCCGTCAGGCGCTTGTGGATCAGGTGGTCGAAGACGGTGTTCAGATACAGCGGATTGCCTTCGGACTTCTCGATGAGCGCGTTCAGGTCCACTTCGCCCTGGCTCAGGTTGGGCATGAGCGTGGCGAAGCGCGTGCTCAGCGTGGAGCGCAGGTCTTCGCGGTTCTCATCGCTCTCCGGGTCAAGCTCCAGCCGGTGCGCGCGCCGCATCAGGCTTTCCAGGCGCGGGTGCGGCGCGCCGGTGACGATCAGGCGCAGCGCTTCCGGCCAGTTCTCCATGGCGGCGCGCACCAGATCGAGGATGGTCTGGCCCGGTCGCTCCAATGCAGCCTCGAGACTGTCCAGAACGAGGTATATCGGCTCGTCCTCGGCGCTCAGCGGGTCGAGCACCTGCCGCTCGAAGGCGTCGCGCGGGTCGGCCAGCGCATCACGCAAGGCATCCGCCGCCGTCTCGCCGTCGAATACGGGCAGCACATCCGCGATCTGCCGGGCGAGCGATTCCACAAACGTGCGCGGCTCCAGCGTGTCGGCGTCTTCGGCTTCCAGCGCGTATCGCAGCACGCGCGCGCCGAGCAGCGAGGCGCAGCGCTCTGCCAGCGTGCTCTTGCCGATGCCGTGCGGCCCGGCGATGAAGAAGATCGGGCTGGCGTCGGCATCGCGCGCCCAGTTCTGGAAGGCTTCCACCGCCCAGGCGCGCCCGATGCCGGTCCCACTCGCCGCGCCGACGCCGATCACGTCCGTCTCCAGGCCAAGCTCTGCCCCGACGACGCGCAGCGCCGGGCCGTCGCTGGCCGTGGCGCGCGGCGCGCCACGCAGGGCAAGGCTGAAGGCGCGCGCCAGCTCCCCGGCGGTCATGAAGCGGTCCATGGGCAGCTTGGCCAGCGCCTGCTGGACCACCGGATCGAGCGCGGGCGGCAGGCCGGCGTTGAGGCTGCCCAGGAGCGGCGGCATCTCGTGCAGGTGCTTGTACATCAGCGAGAAGATGTTGTCGCTGGTGAACGGGACCTGCCCGGTCAGCATCTCGAAGATCATCGCGCCAAGCGCGTAGACGTCCGCCTGTCGGTCCACGGAGAGGCCCTGCCACTGTTCGGGGGCCATATAACTCGGCGTACCGACCGCCTCGCCGGTGCGGGTCAGGGCGTGCTCGCCGCCGATCAGCTTGGCGATGCCAAAGTCGCAGATGTAGGCGTTGCCCTGCCGGTCGAGCAGCACGTTTTGAGGCTTCATATCGCGGTGGATGACGCCCTGATCGTGCGCGTAGTCGAGCGCGGAGCAGATCTGCATCACCAGCCGCTCGACCTCGGCCAGATCGAGCCGCCGCCGGGCGATCAGGCTGCTCAGGCTGCCGCCGTCCAGGTAGCGCATGACCAGGTACGGCGCGCCGTCCACCTGCCCGAAGTCGTAGATGGGCAGGATGTGCGGGTTTTCCAGCCGGGCGATGATGCGCACTTCCTGCTCGAAGCGCTGCATGAAGGGCGACTCCGGCTCCGCCTTTTCGGTCAGGATTTTGATGGCCACGTCGCGCCCGACGGACGCCTGCCGCGCGCGATAGACGGTCGCCATGCCGCCCTTGCCGATCACGGCGGTGATTTCGTATTGCCCAAGCTGTTTTCCCGCCCAATCGTCCATCACGCGCTCCATGAAGAACCCTCACCCCAACCCCTCTCCCTCAGAGCGAGGGGCATATGCCTGCGCCGTGTGGTCCTCTCCCCCCTCTCGCCATGAGGGAGAGAGGGGCCGGGGGAGTGAGGGTTTTCTCTCACCGCGCCCGGAAGGTCAGCTCCCGGCACAGGTTCTCCAGCCGCCCGATTCCGGCGATCTCCATCACCACGCGGTCGCCGTCCTTGAGCAGCGCGGGCGGCTTGCGGAACATGCCGACACCCGCCGGCGTGCCGGTCAGCAGAATGTCGCCGGGATAAAGTGTAAAAGCGCGCGACACGTAGGCGATGAGCGCCGCCACGCCAAAGACCATCTCGCCCGTGTTGCTGTCCTGCCGCACCTCGCCGTTCACCTCGCAGCGGATGGACAAATTCTGCGGGTCGGGGATGTCGTTCGCCGCTGCCAGCCACGGCCCCATCGGCCCGAAGGTGTCCATGCCCTTCGCCCGCGTCCACTGGCCATCGCCGCGCTGCAAATCGCGCGCCGTCACGTCGTTGGCCACCG
>JADZBY010000163.1 GCA_020851855.1 Anaerolineae bacterium | reverse complement strand
GATGCGCGACGTGAGACGATGCACGTTGGGGTTCTCCTTCATGGAGCAGCGATGTCCAGTGAAATCGTAGCACGGATGCGCCAAAACGGGTGTAAGGATGTTATGAAATCAGGATAAAAACGGCGATACGGGGCTGGGTTGGCCCTCACATACAATGGGCGCAGGCGAAAAGTGCGGACAACGCAGCGCCCGTGTTCTGCACCCCGCCGATCTCCCCTCTCCACACGGCGTACCGCGCAGAGAGGGGGAAACCGCCCGCCACCCCGCCGATCTCCCCTCTCCATGAGGGAGAGGGGCCGGGGGTGAGGGTTCCCCACATTCCCCCTTGACGCTTCCGAACATCTGTGCTAAACTGGCGACATCTGAAACGCATACGGCTCTTCAGGGCGCGGCCTGTCGGGGGAAGTCTAGCTTTTCCCGGCCCCGCACCCGGACGGGAATGAGGCGCCCGATCCATACACGTTGGATCGGGCGCTTTGCGTTTGTGAGGTAGTACATCAACTTGACGAGGATTCCGGGTCGTTCCTCTCCCCCATGAAGAGGGAGGGGCGAAGAGAGCCGGGTTTTCCCCTTCCCCTCTCTTATGGGGGGAAGGGCAGGGTTAGGGGGTTCTTTTCTCTGAGGTACTAGAGGTGGGAAAGGGGTGCCGGATGGACATTGAGGCGTGGCTGGCGCGGCTGGACCCGGCGCAGGTGAGCTTCTCGGTGCTGGCGGCGATTGGCATCGGGCTGTTCATCTGGCGCAAGGTGTGGCCGTGGCTGACCGACGAATACTGGCCGAGCCGGATGCGCCGCCAGGATGCGCTGGACAAGGCGCGCGGCGAGACGGAAAAAGAGCGGAACGCCGTGCTTGTCATGATGCGCGATACGCTGGTCGAGCTGAAGGTCATCGCCGCGCAGCAGATGCTCATGCTCCAGCAGCAGCGCGCCGACATGGAAGGCGTCGCCAAGTCGCTGCTCGACCAGCAGCGGGCCATTCTGAGCTTCGTGGAAAACCTGAGCGTGGAGAATCTCGATCATGCCCCCTGCCCTTGACTACCGCCCGGACGACCGCGCCCTGCGGCAGGCCGCCGAGGATGAACTGCGCAGCCGCCGCGAGACGCATACCCTGGCATGGCGCTATTACCGCGGCGAGCACCGCCGCTGCCGCCTGACGCGGCCCGGCGAGCCGGATGACAACGTCGTGATCAACCTGGTGCGCCAGACCGTAGACCGCACGGTTGCCTTTCTCGCGCCGGACTTCCCCGGCATCGAACTGGACCTCGCGGCGGAGACGGACGCCGAGCGCTGGCTGCGTGAGGCGTGGGCGCAGGCCGGCAGCGCGCGGCTCCTGGCCCGCATGGCGCGGCAGGGCTGTCTGGACGGGCACGTTTTTGTGCGCGTCCTGCCCGGCGAGCCGTACCCGCGCCTGGTCCTGCTCGACGCGGCGAACGTGATCGCCTTCTGGTAGGGCGACGACCGCGAGCGCCCGCTGTGGTACGAGCTGCACTGGGCCGTCGGGCAGAGCGCCTTCCGTCAGGACATCGTGCGGGACGGCGACGGCTGGCGCATCTGCGACTGGCGGCGCGATGGCGAGGGCCAGCGTGGTGCATCGGGCTGGACGCGGCGCGGCGAGACGGCCTGGCCGTACGCACACGGGCCGCTGGTCGATTGGCCGCACGATACCGCCACGGACGCCTATTACGGCGTCGGCGAAGCGGTCAATCTGGCGCTCAACGACCGGGTGAACAAGGTGGCGGGCGACATCGCACGAATCCTGCGCTTCCACGCCTCACCGCGCACGGTCGGCATCGGCTTCGAAGCGGGCGACGTGACGCCGACGGCCATCGACACGTTCTGGACCATCGCCAACCCGGAAGCGAAGGTCTTCAACCTGGAAATGAGCAGCGATCTGGCCAGCAGCATGAGCTTCCTGGACTTCTGCGCGCGCTCGTTTCTGGCAGAGCGGCGCGTGGTGATGCTGCGCGGTGAATTGACCGACCTGCGCCACGTGACGAACCTCGGCATCCGGGCGCTCTTCATGGACCAGATCGGGCGCACGCTGGAGCTGCGGCGCAATTATGAGGCTGGGATTGCCGCGCTGTGCCGCCGCATGCTGGCGCTGGGCGGCTTCCTGGACGCGGCAGAGGGACACATCGCGCTCAACTGGCCGGACGCGCTGCCGGTGGACACCGGCGAGGCCGTCGCCGTGCTGGAACGCGAGCGTGCGCTGGGCATCCTGAGCAAAGAGACGGCGGCCCGTGCGCGCGGCTACGACTGGCAGGTCGAAAAGGAAAGGCTCGAAGGGGAAGCGCAGACCACGCCGACGTCGCCCCGACGGGGATCGGCGTAGGGACGAGGCCTGCCTCGTCCGCGAATGTTGAGAGGGTGAGGGTTTCGACGCGGAGGGTCGATGGACGAACACGACGAGCAGCTTGACGAGAAGGTCGAGTTGGCCGAATTGCGGGCAGCGCTCGATGCGGCGCTGGCCCAGGCGCAGGCGGCGCAGGTCGAGGCGGCGCGCGTGCGGGTAGCGACGCGCTGGCGGCTGCCGGAAACGCTGGCGGCGCGGCTGCGCGGCGCGAACGAGGCCGAACTCGACGCCGACGCCCGCGAATTGTCCCGCGCGTTGCCAAAGGCGGGCGCGAATGGCGCGGGCGTGGGCAGCGTGGGTGTGGGCAATCCGGCGGGCCGCGCGCCGCTCACCCTGGACGAGGTGCGGCGCATGACTCCCGCGCAGATCAACCGGCGCTGGGACGAGATCAAACCGCTGCTGAGAGGCGAATGACCTCACCCCTGCCCTCTACCACACACCGGAGCGGGAGAAAGGGTGAAGGCGACGAGCCGGCGGGCGCGTCCCGACGTGCCCCTACCGGATTGGCTGTAGGGGCGGCTCGCGAGCCGCCCGGCCTTCACCTCTCCCCTCTCTACGGTACTCCGTGGAGAGGGGCCGGGGGTGAGGACCACATTTCGGGTGCATTTCATGAGGAGGATCGATGAGTCTCGAGAACTTGATTCCGCAAATCTGGGCGGCGCGGCTGCTCGACAACCTGAACAAGACGCTGGTGTACGGCCAGCCCGGCTGCTGCAACCGCGACTTCGAAGGCGAGATCACGCAGGCGGGCGACACGGTGCACATCAACGCCATCGGGCCGATCACCGTGGCCAATTACACGCGCAACCAGGCCATTGGCGATCCCGAAGTGCTGTCCGCGACGCTGACCACGCTGGACATCGACCAGGCCAAGTACTTCAACTTCCAGATCGATGACATCGACCGCGCGCAGAGCAATCCCGACGCGATGGACGCCGCGATGCGCGAAGCGGCCTATGCGCTGGCCGAGCAGGCCGACCGCTATCTGGCCGGATTGTGCGCCGGCGTCAGCGCGGGCAATATGCTTGGAGACGACACGTCGCCCATGACCGATCTGGCCACGGACGGCGCGGCGTACACCTACCTGGTGACGCTGGATGTGATGCTGACCGAGGCGAACGTGCCGCGCGCGGATCGTTTCGTGGTCGTTCCGCCGTGGTTCTACGGCCTGCTTCTCGAAGATGAGCGCTTCATCGCGGCGGGTACGCGCCTCTCGGACCGGGCGCTGCGCAACGGCGAGATCGGCATGGCGGCGGGCTTTGCCGTGCTCGAATCGAACAACGCGCCGAACACGAACGGGGCGAAGTACAAGATCATCGCCGGGCATCCGAGCGCCATCACCTATGCCGAGCAGATCGTGAAGATCGAGGCGTACCGGCCCGAAAAGCGCTTTGCGGACGCCATCAAAGGGCTGCATGTGTACGGCGCGAAGCTGGTCCGCCCGACGGCGCTTGCCGTGCTGACGGCGGATCGCCCGCTGTAAGTGCGTCGGGCGGCATGTTCGGCGGTGTGCCCGGCGGTGTGCCCGGCCCTGAAGGGTCGGGCTGAGACCACGAAGCCCTGACGGGCTGAACCGCACACCGTCTGCAGCCCGCAGGGCTTTGTACATTCAGCCCCGTGCTTCAGCGCGGAGCGGCGACCATACAGGCGACTCCGTGCTTCAGCGCGGGGCGGCAATCCCATTGGCGCAAGGAAAGGAGCCTGACCGATGCGCCCAACATTCACCCTTCTTATTCATGCGCGCGGCAGGCCGGACCTGGAGACGCTGGCCGCGACGCTGGCTAGCCTGCGCTTCACCTTGACGCGCGACGACGTCGAGTGTCTCGCGCTGGCGGATGGCGGCGACGCCCGAATCGCCGCCCTGCTGCGGGCCGAGCCGGGCATCGGGCGCGTGCTCGTCCCGGCCCGGCCCTGTGGCGTGATTGCCGCCCGTACGGCGCTTCTGGAGCGGGCGCGGGGCCGGTTCGCCGTGCTGATCACGACGCCTGCGCGCTTCACCGATAGCGCGTGGCTGGACCGGCTGGCGCGGGCGCTGGCCCACGAGGATACCGGCATGGCCGGGCCGTGCGGCGCGCGCATTGATTACGGCTGGCAGAGCTTCACGCCGGTCACTGCGGGCCGCTGTGATGTGCTGACCGGCGGGCCGTGGGCCATCCGCCGCGACGCCCTGCAATCCGGCGCGACGCTTGATCCGCTCGACCTGGGCGAAGACGGGCGCGTGCTCTGGCCGGACGCCGAGCAGGCGTTGCGCGTGCGCGAACTGGGCTACGCCGTGCGCTGCACGGGGCACATCGGCGCTTCGGACGTGCGCCCGGACGCGCCCGAAGCGGCGGCATGGGCGGCGCTCCGGGCGCGCTGGGCTGGGCGCGGGCTGGTCCGGGCAGAGGAAGCGCCTCACCCCTGGCCCGCAGACATCCCTCGCTCCCCGCGCGAAGAAGCGGGCAACGCAGGCATTACCCCTACGAGAACTGGTGTAGGGACGAGGCCTGCCTCGTCCGCATCTGCCTCGTCCGCATCTGCCTCGTCGCCCCTCTCTACGGTACTCCGTGGAGAGGGGTCGGGGGTGAGGCCAGTAGTTAAGGAGTACACACGATGGCGCGAGCGGGCATGACCAACGTGATCCGGCGGCTCCGGGCGCTCACCGACGCCGGGACCGCCGAAGAAACGTTGGACGGCGTGACCTATTGGAGCGATGACCAGTTGCAGGATGAGCTGGACCGGGCGGCGCGGCTTCTCGTCAACGAGCCGCTGGAGCCGCTCTGGATCACCGAAGACGGCGCGGCGCGGTTGTTCTGCTACGCCTTCCCATTCGGCAGGCACTTCGAGGAACAAGCGCCCGATTCGTCCTGGGCGGTGCGCGACGCGCTCGGCAACGTGGTGAGCGGCTACACGGTCGATTACGCGCTGCGCCGGCTCACCTTCCCAACCGACCAGCGCGGCGCGTTTTACACCCTGGACGCCCGCACCTTCAACCTGGAAGCGGCGGCGTCGCGCATCTGGGAGCAAAAAGCCGCCTTTGCCGCGAAGAAAGTGGACTGGAGCGCCGACGGGCGGCGTGTGCGCGGCAGCCAGGAGCAGCGCCACTGCCGGATGATGGCGGCCCACTTCCGGCGCATGGCCGGTCTGCGTGTGGGCCGGATGCGGCGCTTGGACGACGAAGGCGGCTCACGATGAGCGCGCAGCTGATCCCGTACAACGTCTATCTCGAAAAGCGCCGCGCCGAGCGGGCCGTCATCGCCGTGCAGTGGATTCATCCCGGCGGCACGCTCGATCTCGCGCCCGATCTGGCCCGCTTCAGCGTCGAGGGCGCGGCGGAACTGCACGACGTGACGCCCGCCAACGCCGGCGCGCGCGAGGTGCTGCCCGGCGTGCGGCGGGGCGGCGCGCGCCTGACCATCCTGGTGAGCGAGGGCGGCGTCGCGCAGGAGAGCGCCTTGCAGCCGGGCGCGACCGGCACGCTGGTCTATGGCCGGGCCGGCAGCGCGCCGGGCCAGCCCAAGCGCGGCTTCCTGGCCGTGGTGCGGCGCTTCGCGGAGACGCTCACGCCGGACGGCGTGCCCGCCTTCGAGGTGGAATTGGAACAGACCGGCGCGCTGGTGTTCGGCCCTGGCGCGGTGTGGGACGAGTGAGCCTCACCCCTGGCCCAATGACCGACCTCTGCGTTCCATCGTTGGGCAGATCAGCCCGCCTGGCGCTGATGGTGCTTAGAGAATTGGTGCGATCAGACTTCGGGCGGCTCGCGAGCCGCCCCTACAGCGCCGCAACGTGTAGGGGCGCGTCGCGACGCGCCCGCCATAATGATCTGCCCTTAATTCTTAAGTCCAATTGTCCCAGGCTACACCTGCAAAGCCCCACGGGCTGTAACCGGCTTCGCTTCAGCCCGTCAGGGCGTCGTAATCTCAGCCCGGCTCTTTGAGGGCCGGGCGTCGTGGAGTGCAAATGACAACTCTCTCCCTTCACATCGACTTCGACTCCGACGGCTTCGGGGCGGGCGACGACCTGTCGGCGTACCTGCTGCGCGGCGAGGCGGCGCTCGGATTGCGCGACGGCGACCCGGACCGGCTCACCGCGACGCCGGGCCGCCT
>JADZBY010000162.1 GCA_020851855.1 Anaerolineae bacterium | reverse complement strand
CGCGCCGAACAGGTAGGCCATCTCGCGCTCGCGCCCGACGAGCCGCGCCGCCTGCAAGAAGCTTTCGCGCATGGTGGTGCTCTCGACGGGCGCACGCTGGCCGATGCACTCGTAACACAGCGCCATCAGGTCGGCGGCGCTCTGCGGGCGCTGGTCGGGCTGTTTGGCCAGGGTGCGCTCCAGGGCCGCCGTCATTATCGCCGGAAGGCCCAGCGCGGCCACGTCGGGCGCTTTGTCCAGGATTTCGTCAATGAGCACCGACGGGCTGGACGTGTCAAAGGGGTGGCGACCGCTGAATAGCTCGTAGGCGAGCACGCCGAAGGCGTACAGGTCCGAGGCGATACTCGGCGGCGAGCCGCGCAGCACTTCGGGCGCGATGTAGGCCAGCGTGCCGCCGATGCCGGTCTGCTGGTTGCGGTCCACGGACAGGCCAAAGTCGATCATCTTCGCCGCGCCGCCCGCCACGAGCACATTTCGGGGCGACAGGTCGCGGTGCAGGATGTTGCGGTGGTGCAGATAGACGAGGGCTTGTAGAACCTGGATCAGGAGCCGAATGCGCGCCTCGACGGACTGGCCGCGCCCGGCGTGCAGCAAATTCTCCGCGTCCTCGATCAGCTCCATGGTGAAATAGGGCCGGTCATTCGCGTCAAAGCCGTAGTCGAGCACGCTGACGATGTTGGGGTGGCGCAGGCTGGCCAGGGTGCGAAACTCCTGGGCGAGCGTGACGCGCGGATCAGCCAGCGTCTCGTGCGGCGGGATGGGCTGCGGCGAGGGCGGCGCGACGCGCTTGAGGGCCACTTCCGCGCCGGCCAGCCGGTCAAAGGCGCGTTGAACCAGCCCGACGCCGCCCATGCCCAACGAGCCACGCAGGATGTAGCGCCCATTGATGATCAGTTCGCCCGTTTGCGCTTTAACCGCGACCATCCGGCCCTGTTCTCGCCGCTCTGTGTGTGGCACGCCGCCTCGCGCGGTCTGCCGCAGTCTGTGCCGCTCAGTATAGCATCAGCAGTACGGCGCGGCACGAGGAAAGGGAGAAGGTGGGAACCCTCACCCCTGGCCCCTCTCCTTCAGTGCGAGGGGAGATCATCACGGGGAGAGCGCCGCCTGTTGTCCGGCTTTTTGCCCCTCTCGCCATGAGGATAAGAGGGGTCAGGGGAGTGCGGGATTCTATTCCACGCTCAGCACGAGGTGGTAATGCGGCTGGCCGCCCCACAGCAACTCAAATTCCTGGGCCGGGTAGCGCGCCCGCAGGCTGTCCAGCAGCGCGCGCGCTTCTGCCTCGCCCAGCGGCTCGCCACGGTACAGCGTGACGATCTCGTGCTCGGCGTGGATCATGCGGTCCAGCACGTCGAAGAGCACACGCTCCAGGTCGCCGCCCGCCGCCGAGAGCTGGTCATCGATCAGACCGATGAACTGCCCGGCCTGCACCGTCAGGTCATCCAGGGCAAGGCTCCGGGTGGCGCGCGTGATTTCGCCGGTGCGCACGCGCCACGCCGAGTCGCCCATCAGGCGCAGAACCTCGCCCGCGTCGCCTTCGGGCAGGAAGCCGAGCATAGCGGCGATGCCCTGCGGCGCGGAGCGTGTGGGCAGGACGCGCACTTCCTGCCCGCTTTCGGCGGCGGCGAGCTGCGCGGCCTGTTCGGCGGTCAGGATCACGTTGCCATTGTTGGGCAATACGATGACGTGATGGGCGTCCAGCGCGGTGATGGCGTCCACCAGCTCGCCCGCGCTCGGATTCATCGTCTGCCCGCCGGAAATGACCGCCGCCGCGCCCTGGTCTATGAACAACGCGCGCAGCCCATCGCCGGGCGCGACCACCACCACGGCGATGCACTCCTGGCAGCGATCCGGGTTCGCGGCGCGCAGCCGGGACGCCGCGTAGCTCTCCGATTGGGCCTGCATGTCCTCGATCACGACGTCTTCCAGCGCGCCGAGCCGCCGTCCGTAGCCGAGCGCCATTTCCGGGTCCTTGACGTGCACGTGCACCTTGATCAGGCCCGAATCGCCCACCACGATGGCCGAGCGGCCCATGCCCTCGATGGTCCGGCGCACCTCGTTCACGTCGAGATGGTGGCCGCGCACGACGAATTGCACGTCAAAGCCGAAACCGCCGTCGTCGCGCTCCTCGGACAGGTCAAAGGCATCTTCCAGCGCCGCCAGATCGAGCGCGGCGGGCGCAAGGATGGCCGCATCGTCGCCGGGATCGTCCGGCGCTTTGCCGTACAGGTAGCGCACCATGCCTTCGAGCAGCACGATCAGCCCTTGCCCACCCGAATCGACCACGCCCGCCTTTTTCAGGATGGGCAGAAGCTCCGGCGTGGCGGCTAGCGCACGTTTGCCGCGTTCGAGGGCGCGCTTGAGGATGATGCGCATGTCGCGGACGGAGCGCGCGGCGACCTCGGCTTCTTCGGCCATCTCGCGCGCCACGGTCAGGATCGTGCCTTCGACCGGCTTTTGGAAAGTGCGGTAACCGGCCTGCGCCGCCTGCTTGAACGCGGCGGCCAGTTGTGGGCCGTCAAAGGCCGGGGCCGAGCGCAAGGCATCCGCGAAGCCGCGCATGAATTGCGAAAGGACCGTGCCGGAGTTCCCGCGCGAGCCGTGCAGCGCGCCGTGCGCCAGCCGTTCGGCCACCGCGCCCGCCGCCGCCGACTCGTCGTTGGCGATGGCGTGGTAGGCCGCGCGCACCGTGAGAAGCATATTCGTGCCGGTATCGCCGTCCGGCACGGGAAAGACATTGAGCTGGTTGATTGCCTCGTAGTGCTTTTCCAACCAATCCAATGCCGCGCGTAAGGCATGGCGGATGGCCCGTCCGTCGGCGCTCAAGGCCGGGGCGAGTGGGTAGCGTTGGCGTGTCAGTGTTGGGTTTACGGCGACCATCGCGTATTCTGGCGTTGCTCCTCTGTATCGTATCGGTACGGACGTGCTCGCCGCCTCATCTGGCCCTTGAACAATGGCGGCGGGCATGGTAGCATTCGTGAAGTTTGACGGCCTTTTTAGTCACTCAAGGTAACCATCATGGCAAGTTGCGCCATTTGCGGCAAAACCGCACAGTCCGGCCAGAACGTCAGCTTCTCTCAGCGTAAGACGAAGCGCCTGTTCCGCCCCAACCTTCAGAAGGTGACGGTCATCGAGAATGGCCGCCCGGTGAAGCGTCTGGTGTGCGCCAAGTGCATTCGCACGATGGTCAAGGTCTGAGTCTGCGCCTCGTCGTCCCATTTCAACGCCCGGCCTTCGCGCCGAACGGGTCTGAATTGGCGGTTTCAACGACCGCCTTTTCGTTTTTCCGCGCCTCGCCACGACTCATAGAACACATCACAGCCGCGAACGTTACTCAGGCGCGGGTTAATGATTCATCAGAACGGGCCACGGCATCCTGGATGGCCTGCATCCCGGCCCGCAAACCGCCCGCCGCCCGGAACAGCGCGTTACCCGCCACCAGCACATCTGCCCCGGCAGCCACGGCGTGCGGCGCGGTCGAGGGATCGACGCCGCCGTCCACCGCGATCTCCGCCGCCCGCCCGGCTTCCCTGAGCGCGCGCCGCACCTGGGCCACTTTGGGCAGGGTGAAGCCCAGGAAGCTCTGCCCGCCGAAGCCCGGATTGACGGTCATGACCAGCACGCGGTCCACGACGCCCGCCGCCAGCACGTCGCGGATCATCTCGAAGGGTGTGTGTGGGTTGAGCGCGACGCCCGCCGCGATGCCCAGCGCCTTGATCTCACTCAGCGAGCGGTGCAGGTGCGGGCAGGTCTCGACGTGCACGGTGAGCATGGTCGCGCCGGCGTCCACGAACGCCTTCAGGTAACGCTCCGGCTGCTCGATCATCAGGTGCGTGTCGAGCGGGAGCTTGGTCACACGGCGCACGGCCTCGACCACCATCGGCCCGAAGCTGATGTTGGGCACAAAGTGGCCGTCCATGATGTCCACGTGAATCAATTCGGCCCCGGCGGCTTCGATGTCCCGCACCTGCTCGCCCAGCCGGGTGAAATCCGCCGAAAGGATCGACGGCGCGATTTTGAACGCGCGTGGCATACGTTGACCTTCCTTCAAGAAACCCTCACCCCCGGCCCCTCTCCCTCATGGAGAGGGGTGAAAAAGGCAGGCGTTGTCCGTCTCTTCTCCCCTCTCGCCCACCGGGAGAGAGGGGCTGGGGGAGTGAGGGCCAACCGCCGTTCAAACCCTCACCCCCGGCCCCTCTCCCTCATGGCGAGGGGTGAAAAAGGCAGGCGTTGTCCACATCTCTCCCCTCTCGTCGTCATTCGTTCCCTGACGCGCTGCGGGGGGGCCTGCGGCGGATGACCGCCGTCTTCAATTGCCCACACCCGGCCTGGATGTCGATCCCACGTCGGACGCGCACCGTGCTGCTGACGCCCCAGCGCTCCAATTCCGCCTGGAACGCCTCGACGCGGCGCGGATCGCTCGGTCCGCCGTCAAAGCCGCCCGTCGGGTTGAGCGGGATCAGGTTTACATGGCCGAGCACGCCCTTGAGCAGCCGCCCCAGCGCCGCCGCCTGGTCGGGCGTGTCGTTCTCGCCGCGGATCAGCGCCCATTCAAAGGTCACCCGGCGTCCGGTGCGCTCGATGTATTCTCGCACGGCAGCCATCAGATCGGCCAACGGGTAGCGCTGGTTGATGGGCAAGAGCCGCGAGCGCTCCTCGTCGG
>JADZBY010000161.1 GCA_020851855.1 Anaerolineae bacterium | reverse complement strand
GTAGGCCGGTTTCCGTGCCGCCCAGGATATCGGTCGTCATCGTATCTCCGAGCATGACCGACTCCGCGGAGTGCGCGCCGAGCGTGCGCAGCGCCGTCCGCATCATGAGCGGGTTGGGCTTGCCGATGAAATAGGGCCGGACGCCCGTCGCCGTGGCGATAAAAGCCGCCGTCGCGCCGCACGACGGCACGAGTCCACCGTCGCCCTTGCCGGCGATGTCCGGGTTGGTGGCGATGAAGCGCGCGCCCGCCGCCACAAAACGCACCGCCTGCGTCAGCCGCTCGTAGCTCAACGCCGTCGTCTCGCCCACCACGACGTAATCGGGCGCATGGTCGGTCAGGATGTAGCCCACATCGTGCAGCGCGGCGGTCAGGCCCACATCGCCCAGCGCATAGGCGCTGCCGCCGGGCAGTTGCCGGTGCAAGAACTGCGCCGTGGCCATCGCAGACGTGTAAATGGCGTCCGGCGGCACGGGCAGGCCGATGCGGTCCAGGCGGGCGGCCAGATCGCGCGGCGTGTACGTCGGGTTGTTCGTCAGCAGCAGGAATCGCCGGCCCCGGTCGCGCAGGCGCTGGAGAAACTCGTTTGCGCCGGCGATGGGCGTCGAGCCGTGCACCAGCACGCCATCCATATCGATGAGGTAATTCAGCGGTTTGGGCAGTGAAGACGATGTGTTCGCGGAGTTTTCGCTCATTCGCTCGTGATCTCCCTGGGCGGAAGGGCGCGCCGAGTCCCGACGTTGATTCTACCCCGCCTTCGCCGTCTTGGGATGGACAAGGCGCGCCACGGTTATCGCATCAAGCCGGATGGATCGGCGTAGCGTCAGGTCCGCCCGGCGCTGAGGCGACCGGGCTGAAGGTACGAGGCCCTGGCGGGCTAGACTTCGTCTCCAGCCCGCAGGGCTTCGTGGTTTCAGCCTGGACCTTCAGGTCCAGGCGATGCGATAGCCCTGGTCAGCCGGTCGGTCGCCTGTCATGCGTCCGCCAGGCGTCGGGCACACAACAGGCGGCAGTGTTACGATGATCAACACTTCTATCGGAACAAGGGGGCAATCATGAGCACGTTTTACACAACCGGGCTGCGGTTGGTGTTTCTCTCTGCCGTCGTCATTTCGGCGCTCGCCAGCCTGCGTCCGGTGCGGGCCGACGAGCCGTTCGAGATCAGCGTCGAGATCAAGGAGATCACGCCGCCGGAAGCGTGCGATGCAACCGGCTGGGCGATCAGTCTGGTGCGTGAGACGGCCATCACCGGCGCGCGACCGAACCCCGATCTGGGGCGTTACCCGTCCTCGGTCATGCGCTACGTGATTCAGTACGTCGATGACGAGCTGAACCTGGTCCATTACTGGGGCAGCGGCTACAGCGCCTATGTGCAGGACTACATGGTCTGGCCACAAACGGAGAATTTCGCCCAGATCAAGGGCCGTTATCCCGTGCCGCTCTGGTCGGACACCTATCGCGCCGTGACCGTCGAATACCTGCTCTACGAGGATCGTATCGTCTGGGAAACGCGGGCGGCGCTGGACTGTGACGCGGGCGAGGTGGCGGCCTACGAAGTCGAGACTCGCGCGGCGGATGGGGTACGCACCGATCTGCCGGAGCCGGGCCGCAACCTCGTGCTGGCCCTGCAGGACATCCGCCGCTATCGCAACCCGTTCAATAATACGGGCTATCTGGGCACGATCAAAGCCTGCCAGACCTTCTTCGTCAGTGAGATCACCATGCCGCGCGCCAGCATCTCAACCTACGCCCGCGAGTCGATCACCGGGCAGGCGATGTTGATTGCCGGCGCACCGACGCCCGTGCCGATTGTGGACGTGCACGAGGACTACGGCCAACCCGGCGGCCAGCCCATCCTGGACGACTGCGCCGTGAAGTGAGTGCGCCTAACCTGCGCCGTTTCCCCCTCTCCCAGCCGTACTCGGCGGTCGGGAGAGGGGGCCAGGGGGTGAGGACAGAAGTTGACAACGTCCCCCAGAATGCAGGGTGGATCATTCCAGCGGGCGCGTCGCGACACGCCCCGACACATTAGGGCGTTGTAGGGGCGGCTCGCGAGCCGCCCGGTATCCGCGCCAATTACCCAATCGTCTTCTTAATTATCTCTCACGATTTCCTATTTGCCCACGCAGCCAGTTGGGAGTAAAGTAGAAAACGTAAACGTTTACTATCGTTATGGTTGCAGGGCAGTTGTGAACGATGTCGTTAATGTAACCTTACTCCTCTGCCGGAATGCAGGTACTGGCTACCTGATACGGGCTTCCTGAGCGCCTATGCTGCTCTAAGGAGAAAAAGATGCAAAAGAGGTTCTTTAACATCAATGGGGTCAACAAGACCCTGGTCGTCGCCCCAGAGGCCACCCTGGGCGACGTGCTGCGCAGGCAGTTGATGTTGACCGGCACCAAGGTGTCGTGCAACGACGGCCACTGCGGCGCGTGCTCCGTCCTGGTGGATGGCAAACTCACGCTGGCCTGCATTACCAAGATGAGCCGCGTGCCCGACGGCGCACACATCGTCACGGTCGAGGGCATCGGGCAGCCCGGCAACCTGCACCCGATTCAAGTCGCGATGATCGCGCACGGCGCGGCACAGTGCGGCTTCTGCACCCCCGGCTTCGTCGTCTCCACCAAAGCCTTGCTCGACCGCAACCCCAACCCGACCCGCGACGACGTACGCGCCTGGTTCTCCCAGCACCACAACGCCTGCCGCTGCACCGGCTACAAGCCCATTGTCGACGCCGTGATGGACGCGGCGGCGGTCCTGCGCGGCGAAAAGACGGTGGACGACATCCGCTTCAAGATGCCCGCCGATGGCCGCATCTGGGGCAGCAAGTACCCGCGCCCGACCGCTGAGCAGAAGGCGACCGGCACGCTGGACTATGGCCAGGACCTCGGCCTGAAGCTGCCGCCCGACGCGCTGCAAATGGCGCTCGTCCAGGCCAAAGTCTCGCACGCCAACATCCTGTCCATCGACACGTCCGAAGCCGAAAAGATGCCCGGCGTCTTCAAAGTCGTGACGCACAAGGACGTGAAGGGCAAAAACCGCATTACCGGCCTGATCACGTTCCCGACGAACAAGGGCGATGGCTGGGACCGGCCCATTCTGTGCGATGAGAAGGTGTTCCAGATCGGCGACGCCATCGCCATCGTGTGCGCCGATACGATTGAGCAAGCCAAAGCCGCCGCCGAAAAGGTGAAGGTCGAGCTGGAAGTGCTGCCCGCGTACATGAGCGCGCCCGCCGCGATGGCCCCCGACGCCATCGAGATTCACCCCGGCACACCCAACGTGTACTTCGAGCAGAAGATCGCCAAGGGCCAGGACACGAAGCCGATCATGGAGACGGCCCCTTACGTCGTCGAGGACAGCTTCTATCTCCAGCGCCAGCCGCACCTGACCATCGAGAGCGACATGGGCTTCGCCTACTTCGACGAAGAAGGCCGCCTGACTATTCACTCCAAGTCGATTGGCCTGCACCTGCACGCGGCGATGATCGCGCCAGGCCTGGGCATCGAGGCGGACAAACTGCGCATGGTCCAGAACCCGGCGGGCGGCACGTTCGGCTACAAGTTCAGCCCGACGATGGAAGCGCTGCTGGGCGTGGCCTGCATGGCGACGGGCCGCCCGGTCTATCTGGAGTATGACTACCAGCAGTTCATGACCTACACCGGCAAGCGCTCGCCGTGGTTCATCGATCTGAAGATGGCCGCCGACAAAGACGGCAAGATCATCGCCATGGAAGAGGATTTCTCCGTCGACCACGGCCCGTATTCCGAGTTTGGTGACCTGCTCACGCTGCGCGGCATCCAGTACATCGGCGCAGGCTATAACATCCCGAACATTCGCGGCGTCGGGCGCACCGTGGCGACCAACCATGTGTGGGGATCGGCCTTCCGCGCCTATGGCTCGCCGCAGTCCTTCCTGGCGTCCGAAAGCCTGGTGGACGAACTGGCCGAAAAGGTCGGCATGGACCCGCTCGAATTTCGTTACCTCAACGTCTACCGCCCCGGCGCGACCACGCCGACCGGCCAGGAGCCTGAGGTGTACTCGCTGCCGGAGATGCTCGACGCGCTGCGCCCGCTGTACAAGGAAGCGCTGGCCAAGGCCAAACGCGAGTCCACGCCGGACAATAAGAAGGGCGTCGGCATCACCATCGGCATCTACGGCTGCGGCCTGGACGGCGTCGACGGCGCGGAAGCGTGGCTGGAGCTTACCAAAGAGGGCGTGACCGTCTCCGCGACGTGGCACGATCACGGCCAGGGCGCGGACATGGGCCTGCTCGGCACGACGCACGAGGGCCTGCGCCCGCTCGGCATCCGGCCCGACCAGATCAAGCTGGTCATGAACGACACCGGACTCGCGCCGGTGGGCGGCCCGGCGGGCGGCAGCCGCAGCCAGGTGGTGCTCGGCAACGCCATCAAGAATGGCTGCGAGCAACTCGTCGCCGCGATGCGCAAGCCGGACGGCGCGTTCCGCACCTACGATGAGATGGTGGCGGAGAATCTGCCGCTCAAGTACGCGGGCAAGTGGGCCGCATCGGGCAACAGCAATTGCGACGAAAACGGGCAGGGCAAGCCTTTCGCCGTGTACATGTACGGCGCGTTCATGGCCGAGGTGAACGTGAACACCAGGACGGGCAAGACGACCGTCGAGGGCTTCACCGTCATGGCCGACGTGGGCAAGATCAACAACCAGCTCGTGGTGGACGGGCAGATCTACGGCGGCGTGGCGCAGGGCATCGGTCTGGCGCTCTCCGAGGACTTCGAAGACTACGAGAAGCACATCACCATGCTCGGCGCTGGCATTCCGTACGCCCGCGACATCCCCGACAAGTTCGACATCCACTACTTCGAGACGCCGCGTCCGGATGGGCCGTTTGGCGCGGCGGGCGTGGGCGAGTTGCCCTTGACGTCGCCGCATGTGGCCGTCGTGAACGCCATCTACAACGCCACCGGTGTGCGCATCCGCCACTTGCCGGCGCGTCCGGAGAAGGTGCTCGATGGCCTGAAGGCGCATCAGGCGCAGCCGGTATAACCCTGGTGCGCTCCGCTGTGGACTCGTGGCCTCACCCCCTGACCCCCTCTCCCCGCTGAGTACAGCGCAGGAGAGGGGGAACGACGAGGAGTCGGGCCAGGTGATGCTCCCCTCTCCACGGCTGCCGGGGTCCCCGACCGGGTTCCCATTGGACGCTTGCGTTCAATGGGTGGTCTGGGGTGGCAGTCGTGGAGAGGGGCCGGGGGGTGAGGCTCAACCTGGGTCAATACGAACCCCAATGAAGTTGAAATAGACCATTATGCCTGTCCTTGAGGATCTGTTATCGAGCGTAAGCGCCGGGGCATCTCCCGCCCCAGCGCAGGATGTCCGCGTCGGGCTGTACTGGACGGCAGTCCACGGCCCACGGCTCGGACTTGCAGCCACGCTATCCGACAGAGCGTGCTGTTTCGCCGCCGACGTGGACGGCGCAGGCTATCTCCATCGCCGCACGGTGAACGAGCTGGCGCTTCTGTTGCGCGACATGCATCCCCTGGCCCGGAGTATCGGTCTGGCGGCGCTCAATGCGCTGATCGCGGCCACCGTGGACGAGTGCAGCGGCAGCGAGACAAACGCGCGCGATGTGCTGCTGGAGCGCGGGCGCGGCAAGACAGTCGTCACCGTCGGCCATTTCCCCTTCACCGACGCCCTGCGCAATGTGGCCGCCCGGCTGTGGGTGCTGGAACTCGACCCCGGACCCGGCGATCACCCCGCCGAGGCCGCCCCGGACCTGATCCCGCAGGCCGACGTGATCGGATTGACCGCCAGCACGCTGATGAACGGCACTTTTGACGCGCTCTCCCGCCTCTTTCCGCCGGATGCACTCGTCGTGATGCTGGGGCCGAGCACGCCGCTCAGCCCGGTGCTGTTCGATCACGGCGTGCACATGCTGGGCGGCGCGCTGGTCGATGATCCGGCGGCAGTGCTGCATTTCGTCGGGCAAGGCGCGTCGCTGCATCGCGTGCCGGGTCTGCGGCGGTTCACCCTTTTGAAGCGTTGAGGCGCACGGCGAAGCGCCGGGAAAGCCAGTCATGGAACAAGACGAACTCCGTAAGCTCGAAGAGAAGTGCATCCAGGACTGTGCGCCCACCTGCACCGCCGCTTGCCCGGTGCATGTCGACGTCAAGGCCATGCTCACCCAGGTCGGCAAGGGCGATTTCACCGCCGCACTGGCCATATTCAAGAAGACCGTGCCCTTCCCCGGCGTCATCTGCCGCATCTGCGACCAGCCCTGTCAGGATGTGTGCAAGTACGGCGAGATCGGGGACGCCATCGCCATTCGTGGCATGGAGCGCGCCGCTGTCGAGATGGGCGATCCGACGGCGGAAAAGTCGCGCCCGCTGCCCAAACGCAATGGCCGGGTCGCCATCATCGGCGGCGGCATCTGCGGCCTGACGGCGGCGCACGACCTCGCCCGCAAGGGCTACACCGTCGCCATCCTCGAAGCGGGCGACCGGCTGGGCGGCAGCCTGTGGAAAGCGGACCGCGATTACCTGCCCGGCGCGGTCATTGAGCAGGACCTTGAGATCATTGAAAAGCTCGGCATCGAGGTGCAGCTTCACACGCCCGTCAACCGGGACCTGGCCGATGTGCGCCGCGAGTACGACGCCGTGTACATCGCCGTCGGGCCGTACACCGACGAGTCGTTTGACCTGACGCTGGACAGCGGCGGCTTCATCAAGGTCGATCCGGTCATTTTCTCCACGAGCATGGAAGGCGTGTTCGCGGGCGGCGGCCTGTTGTGGGGCATGGAGATGCACTCGTCCGTCACCTCGATCTCCGAAGGGCGGCGCGCGGGCATTTCCATCGACCGCTACCTGCAACGAGTCTCGCTGACGGCCTCGCGCGTGAACGAGGGGCCGTACACCTCGTGCCTGTACACCAGCCTGGAAGGCGTCACGCCCCATCCGCTCATCGAGCCATCCGAGCCGCTGGAAGGCTACCAGTGGCACGAGGCGATGCAGGAAGCCAAACGCTGCCTGCAATGCGAGTGCATGGAGTGCGTCAAGGTCTGCGAGTACCTGAAGCACTACGAGCGCTACCCACGCCGCTACCTGCGCGAAATCTACAACAATCTGGCCATCGTGAAGGGCACGCGATACGCCAACCAGCTCATCAATTCGTGCAGCCTGTGCGGGTTGTGCGCCGAAGTCTGCCCCGAAAGCCTGGACATGGGCGAGGTGGCCCTCAAGGCGCGCCGCGCGATGGTCGAACAGAACCGGATGCCGCCCTCGGCGCACGATTTTGCGCTGCGGGACATGCAATTCAGCAACGGCGAGCACGCCGCCCTGGTCCGCAACGCGCCCGGCGCGACCGCCAGCGACTTTGTGCTCTTCCCCGG